>JASFVU010000395.1:0-3830 GCA_050049665.1 Bacteroidales bacterium
AACCGGATCAATGAGCCGGTTACCCATGCCTCAACCGAGTTGGTCTTCAGATCAGATCGCAAGGCTTCATATTCCGGGCCGTCGGAAAAGTTATCTATGAATTCCGGCACCAGCAACAGGGCAACGGAATCATTGAGTTGACTATTAATGTAGGAATTACTGAATGAGCCGGTGAAAAGCTCCGGTATCCTCGATCTGTAAGGTTCCTGAAAGAACATTTCAAGGGAATAGTCGAGGGTCCCGTACTGTTGATGTGAATATACATAATATGGAAGATAAAGAGGGGAAGGGAACGTATCCTGTTCCAGAATGTAACCGGCAACATTTATCAAATCGTATGCTCCTGCACCACACGAAATGGCAGGTACATGAAATTCGGAAGAATAATTCGATTCAATTTCCTCGAGAGCAGCCAGGGTTGCCCATCCTCCCTGAGAATAGCCCATGAGAAAAATGTCTTCGTTGTAACTTGCTGCACCGGAATAATAGTCGATAAATTCCTTTGCAGCATAGATCATGTCAATGATGGCTGCATTGGTCGTGGTTTTAACGTAATACGGGTGCAATATATCTTCCGAGGCGCCAAAGCCGAAATAATCGGGAATAAGGATGATATACCCATTGCCGGCCAGACTTTGCAACAACAGGAACATGGGATTGAACCAGTCATTGCTCGGGGCATCATGATGAGAGGTGTTGGTACCGTTTTGGAAACTGATGATCGGAAAGCTTTCCGCTGCTGTCGGAAGGCAAAGGAGACCTGAAGCTGTTATTTCATTGCCATTGTAATGCGTATTATAGGTAATCCGGTAAACGTCAACACCATATTCCTTTTGTTCGATCAATTGCATGACCCCCGGATATTCTGTGCTGATCCCGTTAAGTATGTTTATGATAAAGGAGGTCTGAAGTGAATTCTTTTTTTCGAAATCCACCAGAAAATCGTGTTCGACAGGATCGGGATCTTTGCTGCAGGAAAGGACAAGGATCAGGATTACAACCGGAAGCAGCAGTTTATTTTGCATAATTGGTGTTTGTTTTACAGTCATAACAGATGCTTTTCAGTGAAATATTTTCCATTTTTCAAATGGATACTCTTACCCCGGCTCCCGGGGCTGAAATACTTTCAGTCCCATCTTCCGGCGTTGGAAACGATCAGAGACATAACGTCATTCGTCCATACTTTGTTCGGTTCCGGCTTCGGGAAGCACACTGCAGATCTTCTCCCTGCTCTGAGCGATCAGCTCGCTCATATTTTTTTCACTAAAGTTATGAATATCCATCGGTTCATGTATGATCATTTTCACCCTGCCGGGAAATATGTTTAATGAATTGTTCGGCAGCACCTTTCTCGTATTGATCAGGGTCACCGGGAGTATCGGCAGGTTAAGGTCAAAAGCCAGCTTAAAAGCGCCTCTTTTGAACGGGAGAGGAATTCCCGAACTGCTCCTGGTACCTTCGGGGAAGATCACGACAGAGGTCCCGTTTACGAGTTTCTTCCTGGCAATGGCAAGGCTTTCAACAGCGGCTCTCTTGTTCGAGCGATCCAGGAAAATATGTCCGACCTTCGCACTTCCAAAACCAATACCGGGTATTTTTCTGAGTTCTTTTTTCATTACCCACTTGATGTCAATTCCCATCCATCCGTAAACAAGGAATATATCAAGGGCACTTTGGTGATTTGAGATAATGATATACGAAGTTGAGGAAGAGATATTTTCTCTGCCTTCCACAGAAACCAGCATCGGTATAAGCAATGCGTTGAACCGTGACCAGATAACTCCTCCGTAATATCCGCCTATCCGTTCATTGATCAAAGAGGACAGGACAACGGCCAGAACTCCGAAAAATAGTGTATTGATGATAAAGAAAGGAACCAAAAACAGCCACTGGTAAGGTTGGTATAAGACGATCAGTACTTTCCGTAAAAAGCCCATCAGGAAAATGCATTTTGGATGGATCAAATATAAAACTTCTTATCCTGTTTTTGCTAATTTTTATTTTTGAGTATTGAAATTTGATCGCAGGAGCTTCATTGTGAATTGGTATTTGTTTTTGGAATTAAACAGGACAGTTCACAAAATCTCTTCATCAATTTAACCTTTTTTTAATACTACCGGACAGGAGTGTTTTCTTCGGGTAAAGAAAAATCTTTTATTTTTTGACTTACTTTCCGTAAGTCAATTATCTTTGGCGCATTAAAATATTAACCTGATAAAGTATGAATATGGCAGGTCAGAATTATAATCTGAAAAAAATATATGAAGTAGCACAGGAATTGGATCTGGACTCTGAGTCCGTTTTACCGCACGGACATTACATTGCGAAAATTCCCATTCAGCACCTCAAAAGCAGGCAATCGAATCCTGACGGGAATCTCATCCTTGTTACTGCAATGACACCGACTCCCCAGGGTGAAGGCAAGACCACCACAACGATCGGACTTGGTGATGCCCTGCGTGATTTGGGTAATAAAACTGCCATATGCCTCAGAGAACCTTCCCTCGGACCATATTTTGGAATAAAAGGAGGCGGAACGGGGGCCGGCAAAGCTCAGGTCATGCCTGCAGAAGACATTAACCTGCACTTTGTCGGTGATATGTATTCGGTAAGCAAATCGAATAACCTGCTTTCTGCACTGATCGATAACCATCTGCAGCATGGTAATGAACTTGACATAGATCCGAGAAGGATCATCTGGCGGAGAGTAATTGATTTGAACGACAGGGCATTACGTGAAATTTTTATTGGTTTGGGAGGTGTGAAACATGGTGTCCCCAGACAGGATGGGTTCAATATTACCCCGGCATCGGAAGTAATGGCCATGCTTTGTCTGGCTGAAGATTTCAAGGACCTGGGTGACAGGCTGGCACGGACAGTTGTCGGATTTACATATAAAGGTGAACCTGTGAAGGTCGAGCATATAGGTGCCAAAGGGGCCATGCAGATCCTGCTCAGGGATACGGTCCATCCGAACCTTGTTCAAACCCGTGAAGGAACCCCGGCCTTTGTTCATGCCGGGCCCTTTGCCAACATCGCCCAGGGCACGAACAGTGCCATTGCTACCCGCATGGCCCTGAAACTGTCTGACTATGTTGTAACAGAAGCAGGGTTTGCCACCGATCTCGGAGCCGAGAAGTTTTTTCATATAAAATGCAGAGTCGCCGGCTTAAATCCGAATGCCGTGGTTATTGTTGCTACGGCAAAGGCCATTCAATACCATGGAGGCATTAATGAGAAGGGCGGACTTGCCAATCTTCTGAAGCACATAGAGAATATCAGATCATTCAATATCGAGCCTGTCGTTGCACTGAACAAGTTTGCCAACGACAAGGAAGAAGATCTGCAGGCTATTGTACGTTTTTGCAATGGACATGGTGTCAGGGCCGTCGTTGCCAATCATTTTGAATTCGGAGGAAAAGGTGCTGTTGATCTGGCAAAAGCTGTATTGGAAAGTATTCATGACAATAAAGGAAAGAAACTGAAGTTTCTATATCCGCTTGAAATGCCGATCAGGGAAAAGATCGAAACCGTGGCCAGACAAATTTACGGAGCCAGCGGAGTGGATTTCGAGAGGAGAGCAGAAACCGATATTGATCTGATTACGGAGAACGGTTACGGCAATCTGCCGGTTTGTATCGCCAAAACTCCAAAATCCTTATCAGACAATGCAAAATTACCGGGTCGACCGGAAAATTTCAGGATTACTGTGAACGAAGTGAGGATCTCAGCAGGTGCTGGTTTTGTTGTTGTGATCTGCGGTAACATAATGACTATGCCCGGATTACCAAAATTTCCCGCTGCTCTGAAAATAAAAGTATCGCCCGACG
>JASFVU010000443.1:0-3519 GCA_050049665.1 Bacteroidales bacterium
TCCGGTTCCTGATAAGAATTCAGCGACCCGATGATCTCCCGGAGTTTGCTGAACTTATATTTTTCCATGTATTCGGTTATTCCGTCGAGTATTTCCATGGAAACGGCAGGATTAATGAAATTGGCCGTGCCAACCTGAATGGCGCTGGCTCCTGCAAGGAAAAATTCTATGGCATCCGTCGCATTCATGACTCCTCCCATACCGACCACTGGGATTTTTACTGCTTTTGCAACCTGCCAGACCATTCTGAGCGCAACGGGTTTAATTGCAGGTCCTGACAGTCCGCCCGTTACCGTCGATAAGACAGGGCGTCTTGTATGGGCATCTATGGCCATGCCTACCAGTGTATTGATCAACGATATCGAATCGGCACCGCTGTCTTCTGCAGCCCGCGCAAATTCCACAATGTCAGTTACATTGGGAGATAACTTTACAATGAGTGTTTTATGATATGCTTTCCGTACTGCTTTTGTTACGGCAATAGCCGATGGGCAGTGTGTGCCGAAGATCATTCCTCCCTGTCTTACATTCGGACAGGAAATGTTCAATTCAATGGCTTCGATTTTATCCAGTTCAGCGCATTTTTCCGCAACCTCGCAATACTCCTCAATGGTGCCCCCGTTAACATTGACAATGATCCGGGTGTCGTATTTGGATATTTCCGGGTATATGTTCTCTGTAAAATAATCTATTCCTTTATTTTGTAACCCGACTGCATTCAGCATACCGGAAGGAGTTTCAGCCATCCTGGGATAGGGATTCCCCTGTCTTTCCTTTCCCGTAATTCCTTTCACAACAATTGCTCCAAGCCTTGAAACGTCAATGAAATCATCGTATTCCGGTCCGTAACCAAATGTTCCGGAGGCCGTCCAGACCGGATTCTTACAGGTAAGTGTTCCTATCTTTGTCGTAAGATCTACCATTTCAATCTGTTTGCGTTAAAAACAGGACCTTCTGTACAGGTATTCACATTGCCCTGGTCCACCGTATCCACCACACAACATAAACAGGCCCCGATCCCGCATCCCATCAGGTTTTCAAGCGAGACTTCACAGGGTATATTCTGATCCTTTGCAATTTTTGCAACGGCCTTCATCATGATTTCGGGACCGCAGGTATAGATCATGTCATATTTTTCACGGATAACCGGATGATGGATGATGAGGCCCTTTTCGCCTGCAGAGCCGTCTTCCGAAGTGATGTTTACCTGCCCCAGGGTTTCGAACTTCTCTTTTTCAATGATCAGGTCAGCAGAACGGTATCCCAACAAAAACCGGACAGCAGTTCCGTGTCTTTCAGTCAGATACCTTCCCAGCAGTAACATCGGAGCCACGCCCGTACCTCCGCCCGCCAGCAGGACACGCTCCCCCGGTGGTTTTGAAAAATAATTTCCCAGGGGATAAACAAGGTTAAGCCTGTCATCTTTTTTCAGATACGAAAGCTGCCTGGTGCCATCCCCAACGATCTTGATGAGGAGAAACAATGTATTATGCTTATAATCAACATCGTAGATTGAAATCGGTCTCCGTAAAAATGTAGCCGGACTTCCGTCAACACGAACTTCGGCGAATTGTCCGGGCATGATGCCGGATAGTGGATCTTTCGCCTGTAGCTTCAGAACAAAGAATTCACGGTTAAGCACCTTATTTTCAACAACAGTGAGATCCTCTATTCTTTTTTTCATGGAAGAAGTCAAATTTGCTGCAAAGATATGAATTCTCCGGAGGATTGAAATATGAAAAACACCATCCCGGTGTTAATTATTTACTAAACTGAGCCGTACCAGTAAGCCGAAGTTCAGAGGAATGACCGTTTACCTGTAACGTTTGAACCTGTACCATCATTTCTTGTATGATAACTCATTATAATTTTGTTAAACGTTTCCGTCAATGAAAACTTACAGACCCGTCTTTTTTGGTATTACGCTGTTGGTATTTATGACAGCATGTAGAAAAAATGAAACAGTTCCTTCACCGGACCTTGATATTTCCGTTACATGGAAATTCACCAGGGCAACATCCGGTTCAGGATGGTGGAGCGTCCCCACTCCGAACAAGTGGAATATGGATATTAAGATCAGGAACAAGGACAATAAGTCATGGACGATGGTTCCCGATTTTCTTTTTCTGGAGACATACGAAGAGGATGTTATTGCCAAAGGTCTTAACGACAGCATCCTGGCGGAAAAAAGAAAAGTGTATATGCCTTTCCGTGTGGATCCGGCACCGGGGGATACCAGCGACGGCATTGAAAGAACCATTTTATTTCCGGCCGGGGGTGACATGTATACTGTATTGTGGACAAAGGCATCGCTGCATTGGAAATACAATAACCGGATGGTGAACTGGATTCCTGTGAATATGCTGAGCAACGATTCGTTGGATTGCCATTGGGAGGAGCTTAACAATTATACTTTTTCAACAAAAAACAAGTTTGATCCGGAATATAGGCTGTACCTGCTGGGACCTGTAATTTACGACAGCTCTCATACAGGAGGGAATGCGTACCTCGTAATTTCCAGTCCGGATACATGCCTTGAAAAAGGAAAAGTATGGCAGAGTTATCATTCCGGAATAGTCACATTAAATAAGGAATTCGTTTTGGAGCAAATAAGCGATACAATGCGATCACCGGAATGGCGGAATTATTTTGTTGCAATGCTCTGGGACCAGCCAAGGCCTGTTGAAAATGCAGGAGAGATCCTTACTTCCTTGTTTTACAACAAAAATAATCCGGCATCGATACGGTTTTCTTCTGCGTACAGCCTGATCGGGACCGGATACGTTGCGGCTCTTGATTCGCTGAAAGAATTTGTGCTTGATGAAAATTACCAGGCAAACAGTAGGGCGGCTTTGCTCAGTAATTTATATAAACTGATGCATCCGGATGATTGTTCATTTTTCAAAGAAATGATCAGTGACAGGCAAAATCCGGCGAAGCTCAGGGTAGCTGCTGCCGGAGCCCTGAAACATATGGCTGACAGTTTATTTGTAACCGGGGAACTTGAAGATGATCTTGAAGCCTGTCTGGAGGCAGAAGACCACTATCTTCAGGCTGGGGAGTATTATGTTAAGAAGTTGTATTACAAAGCAATAGAAGAGTATACAAAAGCACTCCGGATCAGAACGGACTATGCCGATGCGTTGAACGGACGGGGAGGGGCGTATATGGGTATTGAGAGGATTGACAAGGCACTGGCCGTCTTGACCCGACTGCTTCTTCCTGTAATTTACGGGGAATGTGTTATTTCAGGAAAGAGCAGTATGATCAGGCAGTATCTGATTTCAGGAAAGCGATCGGAATAGATCCCGGGTATGCCGATCCTTATTCGAATTTGGGTTTGTATTACCTGACGGTATTGGACAATAAAGAGAAAGGATGTTCTTACCTGAAAAAGGCATGTGAACTTGGCAATTGCAGTCAGTATGAACTGGCCCTTGAAAAAGGCGAATGCGATGATTAGCTCTTTGGCTTTTGGCTTGTTAACAATTGAGTTATTGGCCTTGTCCACCGTAACCC
>JASFVU010000036.1:0-10639 GCA_050049665.1 Bacteroidales bacterium
GTATGGATGGTAACTGATTCATTTGACATGGACAGGGTATAGTTGTTTGATCCGTCCAAAGAAAAATCATAGAAAGCCCTGTGTGAAAGGGAGGCAGGACCTGCACCCATGTCAAGTCGCATTTCAGAACCCAGAGCATTCCAGTATTTTACCCCAAGAAAGAGGTCAAAGCTGGTGATATCGGCCGATAAAGTGCCATTGTAATTGATGGAGTCAACCACCTGGTTCCAGGTAGGGGACGGGCAGGTGCTGACCGATTTATTGTTCAGCAATACCAGCGTCCATCCGCCTCCATCAGTGGTCATGTCACAGTAGGCCCGGAATGGTTCATTGCCACCGTTGCCATCGGGGTCAAGCCAGTAGATCGTATCGATAGCGGAGGGATTCATGGTAATGATCTGTGCAGCAGAAAGAGCGGGATTGTCGACAGTACCAATGGCAGGATTGCTTTTCAGGAAGATCTTATTTTGCTGTCCCGAAACACAAAAAGAAAGGATCAGCATGGTTATAAAAAGGTATACTTTTTTCATGACAGGTAAGTTTGATTTATGCGAAATACAATATTCATTTATACTGTATGCAGAGCATTACTGTTACAATTGAACAGTATCGTATCATAAAAGTATGGAATTTAGACTGACACCGGGATTATTTTTTTTCACCACAGGTTACCGTACTACATATTACATATAAAAACTTTGAATAAACTGGTAAAGCAGGCCGACTTGTTTTTAAAAGGAATGCAGACCGCATATTCCATCAGTTATCCGAAGGGATCAATTCAGGATTTTTTTCAAATAACTCCGATCTTAATGTGGCCATTCTTCTGGTCTCGACTTTTACCTGTTTGATATTTCCGTAATTGATGGCAAAAAATATAAACGGACTGTAAAGATTACCCGGTAACCTTCTCAGGATTGAGAACAGGCTGTAAAACTTTTTCCTGGCAGCAAATTTCCCGGTCTGGAGCTGATAGGGTGTCATATTCCTGGGATGGAAGACCACGGTATTGTGATCATAGTATTTCCAGTCGGTAGTGATCAGCCTGTTCTCGTTTTTCAGATCGTTGTAGGTTTTGGTACCGGGGTAAGGGGTCAGGACATTGAACGAGACTGTACATACCTTATTTTTCATCAGGAATCTGACCGTTTCATTGAAAGTATCCAGGGTGTCGTTATCGAAGCCAAAAACCATGGAAGCATGGATAAGGATGCCCATTTTTTTGATGCTTTTCAGGGCGCTTTCCAGGTGTTCAATCTCTTTGAAAGCCTTGCGCATGGTTTGCATTTGTTCTTTGGAAACGCTTTCAATGCCGAAAAAGAGGGCTCTGCAGCCACTGTCGGCCGCCAGATTCATGAGTTCTGTGTCTTTCACCAATAACGAGACAGAAGCCTGCCCTACCCAATGGATGTTTAAGGGTTTAATGGCCTTGAACAATGCCTTTGCATATTTGGGATGTCCAATGATGTTATCATCGAGAAACATGAAGTTTTTTGCTCCCGATTCCTTGATGTCCCGTACCACATTCTCGATCGGGATGTGTCTCATTTTTTTACCGAAGAGGTCTGTTACACAGCAAAAATCACAGTTGTAAGGGCACCCACGAGTGGTCATGATAGGGATGATATTGAACAACCTTCTCCGGATGATCCTGCTGAAATCTTTTGGAATGTATTTGCTCAGATCAGGCTCCGGATCATGGTATTTTCTTTTTAACCGGTTCTTCCCGAAGTCCGCCAGCAGTTTTTTCCACACTCCTTCTGCTTCTCCTACCACTACACAGTGGGCATGTTGCAGGGCTTCCTCCGGTAAGATGGTGGGGTGCACGCCACCGAGGACTACCGTTTTGCCTCTATGTTTAAATTCCATGCAGAGTTCGTAAGCTCTCGGAGCATTGGCTGTCATGCAGCTGATTCCCACCAGATCACACTCATACTCGAGATCAATGTCTTCAACCTCTTCCTCAATGATTTTGATTTTGTGTTCGGAAGGGGTCAGTCCAGCCAGAATATAAAGGGCAAGCTGTGGCATCATCAGGCCTTTGTTCGTTCTTTTGCTGGCATCAATGGTGGGAGAAATAAGGAGTATTTTCATGGCTAAATTTTGAGCAAGATAGTTTTTCTTTTATTTGTAATTGGTTTAAAGCGAATATATTTAATTATCCTCAAAATATATAATGACAGAGGTAACATGTCTTATTTGTCTTTCCCCTGTCAATCATCGGACATTCGCTGTATGACTATGCGAACATGTTCTGCCGGGCAATGAAGCCATTTTCCGTAGTTTTCTCAGTACAATTATTACGGAGATCGCCCCTTGTTCGGATCTTCTCTGTAAATGTAACACCCGACCTCGGAAGGATGGTCCTGAACAAGGCTGTTCGTACTTTCTTTTCTCAGCAGGTTGATCACCAGAAAATCCCCGCAGGCTGCTGCTGTGAAAAAGATGCCAAAGACCAGCAATCCGAAATGCCCTGTAACAATGGCCGCCACAGCAGGAACAACACCGAGGATGACAGCCGGCATGATGGCTCCTGCAATATATTGCCCCACTTTTAACGGTTCTTTGCAGTGGCAATAGGGTGTGAGCATTTTCAACATAATACCGAATCTGATCGACCGGAATCCTTTTTTTGCATAAATGGCCCAGGTGATACCATGGATCAGTTCGTGCAGTACAATACCCGCAATAAGTATCAGGAACATACCAAAGGCACCAAAAGCCACTTCACCCATCGTCAGGGTATCAAGAAAATCCGTTAAAGCAGATCTGGTAAATCCATCACTCCATATTATGTAAAACGGCAGGCCATAAACAATAATGACCGGAATGAAGATTAACAATCCGAAGACATTTGCCCACACGATATCGATGGTCAGCTTTTCTTTATCATAACCTTCAAGGTATTCCATATTTATTGATATTTCATCCGGGTTGCATCAGTTTCTCAGAACAGATAGTTTTCCTGTATAAATTTTGTCCTGACTTTCGACCTTAATGATATAAGCTCCTTCTGGGAGGTGGCTGGTGTTGATCCTGTGGATCTTTCCTTTTTCTGCCGATTCCTCTTTCATGAGCAATGCACCCTTCAGATCAAATATTTCGATTGTCAGGGGACCTTCTGCCGAATTGACCTGCAGATTCAGGAGATTGTTACAGGGGTTCGGGTATACCATAAGGTCGTTTTGGTATTGAATATTCTGCACTCCGGAAACAGCCCAGGTAATCATCAGGGATGTATCTGACAGATCTTCGTACACAGCTACCAGCCAGGAACTATCGGGACTTTCGGTAATAAAGTAAACCGATGTGTCGGCTTCTTCATAAAGCCTGCCACTTCCCTCAATGATATTCCATTCTACGGAGTAATAAACATCTTCCATTCGATTCTCGATCTGATCATAATAATAAACCTGGTAGAAGCCTGTGTCTCCTTCGTACCTGATAAGCTTATCGGGATAAACTCTCAGCCTTGAAAGTTCCGGAGTATAGACTTCCTGGACAAGTTCTACGGTATCGTTACTCTTTTGGCCCATTGCCATCATTGTATAAACTGTGGTTGACGGGGGGGAGACCTTTATACTTCCTTCATTTGTTACCTTCTCATCGTTCAGAAGTACGGAATCAGCATTTATGGACGTCCAGCTTAGTTCAGTGCTGTCACCTACGGCAAGCGGGGTTGTTTCGGTCAGGAAACTTGTGATGAAAGTAAGTCCTGTATCGGCCTTGTGAATAATATCCGTTGCGATGATCGTATCAAGGATCATTTCAGCCATTACCCTTGAACCGTCGACATCCGGATGAATGTTGTCGGGGAAAAGGTGGGCGCTGTCCAAAAGGGGATGGTAAAAATCGACCAGTTCGGCATCTACATGGGAAAGTACCGTATCGATAGCGGGAATGATCCCGTTCACTATAATGGAGTCCCTGATCCCCCATTCAACAGCAAAGGCGGGAGGGGGATATCCCAGCATGAACAGGGTAGAGGGGTTTCTTTGCTTAATAGTATCTATCATGGCCAGATAGTCGTCAACGAATTCATCTCCGTAAACATCCCAGTTCTGAGGTTTTGTATCATTGGTGCCGAGCAGAATAAAGCAGATCTCCGGGGCATAAGCCAGGTAGTCGATCAAATGCTGAGTATCCCAGTAAGATACATCTCCGTTCTTTAGCATAGTAGTTGTGGTAAGACCAAAGTTCTCAACGATACAGGTATCGCCATAAATTTCTTCGAGCATAGCTCCCAATTGGACAGGATAGGCTTCCGTAGCCGGATCCGGCAGTGCAATGCCGTGCGTGATACTGTTTCCTATGACGCCTATACGTACATGATAGCCTTGTGAATATGCTGAGGTACTTATAACCGCCAGTAACAGCATAAGACTTAAGATCGTTCTGTTTTTCATTATGTTGTGAATTAATTGATTATAAGTAAAATGAATGTAGCTATTTTTTCAACATTTTAAGGGTATTATTTCCTGATCTATCCTGAACTCTCAACAGATATATTCCGGGGGCAAGAGAACTTCCTGTCTGCGCCGACAAAAAACCTTCTTCAAGTTCCATTAGTTTTCCATCCATGGCATAAATGGAATAGCTGAACTGACCATCCGCCTGAATTGTTATTTCGTTTTCAAACGGATTTGGCATGAGCATGATGCGGGTATTCCTGTTTTGATATTGAATGGACGAGACAGGTTCTTCAGGAGCTTCAGCGGATTTAACCGTAACAATTCCTTCATCGGGAACAGCATGTATTACAATATATTTTACGGACCCTGTTTCAACAACCTGTGTTTCCACGGAATCTCCGTTCTGAAATGCCTGTGCATAAGGCCAGTTTTCCGGCAGGGGACGGCGAATACTAACAGGATAATCGTATGTGTCATTATCGAGTGTATCGGTTAACTCAACATGGAGAGAGTCGGTAAAAACATCGATCCCTGTTACCGATACTGCATTGCGTTCCCTGATGTAACGGACGACATTTCCGAAACCGGAGACCCAGAATTTATTGCTGTTATCATCCAGGTATTCCAGGCTCCCCCTGAGATCATCCGAAGTTACCGGGGAATACCCCCCGTCGCTGTCTATCCCGTGAAGAAGGTAGACGCTCCATCCGCTGATCATGGCAGCAGAATCCGCATTGCTGCTGAAATCTGCTGCAGTTATAATATTTCCTTCGGTGCCGCACACGATTGAGCTGATGTTTAGAAAATCGTTTGGTGTGGTGTTCTCGATATTTCCCTGGCAGTGCCTGGCTGCAATATAATATTTGGAGGTAATGGTATCAATGGAGGGCTCGCAATACGGATAGGCAATGGTCCGGCATACCTGGCCCGTAATGTTGGCATCTATTTCATCCTTCGAGTTTTTCAGTTCCTCATTTTGCATGGAATCGGATAATTCCTGTAAATGAGGATGACTGACTGTATGGCTTCCGATCTCATGCCCCTCATTTACAGCATTCTGAAAATCTGTCCAGTTGGGTGACCAGTTGATCACAGGGAAAAAAGTAGCCTGAAATCCGAATTCATTGAACATCGGAATGGCAATGGCATACTGGTTTGAGGTATTGTCATCGAACGTATAGGTGATGGCAGCCTCTGTAAATCCTTTCCACGTGGCAACTTCATAAGGTGCTTCGACAACCTGGCCATAGCCTTTGATCATTATCCCGGTGAATAAGAGTGAAGCAAAAAATGGGAATTTTCCTTTCATGTTTTTCAATACGGCTAAATTAAACAATTGCTTTCTAAAGATACTAATATTCCTTAGTATTCAATGCTTTCGGAACATGATACGTGGTTGGTCGTCAGGGTAGTGTTTTCCGGCAAATGGTTTAACCCGCTGCCTGAGATCAGTTTTCAGGTTAAATGTATAAAAATTTTGGCTATTTCAAACGGATGGGACTTTTTGTCCGGTGTACAAGGATACTGTTTTACCCTTAAGAATGTTGTATGCGGTATTCGGAACCTGTGCCGGCAATATGGAAGCACGAAATGTACGGATCAGCTACAACGATTTCCGGCGGGATAAATTTACAGATTCGATCTTTCAAAATCAAGCAACCATTGTTTTCTCCACAATCCGCCGGCATAGCCTGTCAGGGCTCCGTCATCGCCGATTACCCGGTGGCACGGGATAATGATAGCCATCCTGTTCATTCCGTTTGCAGCGGCTACGGCCCGGATCGCTCCGGGTTTATTCAGAATTGCCGCCTGTTGTTTGTAAGAACGGGTTGTTCCGTAGGGAATTGATTGTAAAACTTCCCATACCGATCGCTGAAATATTGTTCCGAAAGTAACGAGTGGTACGGTAAACTTTTTTCTTTTGCCGTCAAAGTATTCATTCAGTTCCTGTTTCAGTTGATCAAAATGCCTGTTGGCACCCGGAAGAACAGAGGCATTGAATTTCTTTGCCAGGGTCTTCATTTCTGTTTCCAGCATTTTGCGTTCGGTAAATTCCAGCAGGCATATGCCTTTCTCAGTCGCACATGCGATCATGGTCCCCAGGGGTGTTTCAATTCGTGTAATAGTGATAATTTCCCTGTCTTTGCTGTTTGACGGGGCTACACCAAATACAGACTTAAACGAGTCGGTGAAACCGCTTAATGATTCATAACCCGATCCAAAAGCAACGGATGCCACGGTTTCCCCGTTTTGTATTTTTTTAAAGGCAGAATTAATACGATACATTCTTTGATAGGAATGAAAGGTTATGCCATGATTTTTTAAAAACCATCTCCTGATCTGACTGGGTTCGATCCCTCTTTGGATCAGATCCCGGTCTTTCATTTTTACGGACGGATCCGAATCCAGTTCATGTAGAATTCGTTTGATGTATCCGGGTGTTTCTCCCGGTTTTTCCAGCGGGTTGCAGATCCTGCAGGGTCTGTATCCTTTCAGTAATGCTTCCATGGTAGTCTCAAAGAATTCGACATTTTCTTTTTTCGGTTTCCTGGCCGTACAGGTCGGCCGGCAGAATATCCCCGTTGTCTTAATTGCGGCCACAAAGGCTCCTTCATAAGAAGCGTCTTTGTCAACAAGAGCTTTGTACATGGTTTCTCTGTTCAGCATCGTTATCTTTTTTCACAAAAATAGGATTGTCCTGTCAACCCCGCAACCGGAAAATTGACACGTATTTTTTATATTCAATAGTGTTTTGACCTTGATTTGCCTGAACTACCGGCGACATGTGACCATGCGAATAAAATTCTCCTGCAGGTTTTGTCCGCAAATAATGGGATCCATCCCTGCTAACCACCTATTCAGTCCTTCAGGGAATATTTTGTTCACCTTTTTTTTCTGTATGGTTCAGGTCCTGATGGTCCCTTAAACAAATCCGAATAATACCGGAAATCCAAAGACTACGATCAGGGTCCATATGGCATAAACGGGCAAATATTTTGAGATCGTTATTTCAACGTTTGTTATTTCCGCCTGCCGGAAATTGACCCTGAACAGATCAATGGTTATCAGTACAAGGTTTCCGAAAATCAGCAAATTCGACCCTAAGACGGCCGCTCTGTTCGGAGTCAGTCCGTATTCCCCCAGCCTGTAAAAGATGGCGGAAAGAGCGATCAGATCGATCACCATGGTTACAATAGCAAGTGCAAACAATATCGCTTCATTGAATTTCTGTTTCCTGTTGACCGAAGTTTCGGATATGGCAAAAACCACAATAGCCATCACACCAATGAGCATCAGGTTGAATACGATCAGAAAATCCCGGTCGTTGTACGGATCTTTTCCGGAAACCGGTATAGTGATCAGATAGATCACCAGGGTGATCAGAACCAGCGGACTGAACAGGTTGGCTATGATGGGGGCGATCTTGTTCGTTACGAAAGAAGCGTTGCGTATGATGTATGTTGCTACAATGGGAGCAGAAACAAGTCCCCACACGACAATGTATTCGAGATAAAAGTTCTCGATATTCACATCAATTACGGTGAATAATCCTACCGTTATTCCTGTCAGTGCCATTCCGGCAAGGAGAATAATGGCTCCCATGATCGCCAGGTCACCGTTGTATTTTATGTATCCGATGCGTCCGGATCTTTTCCTTACAGCAAAGTCTGTAAAGATGATACCGTACAAACACCACATTAACAATGGAAGGTGAATGTATGCCAGGTTGATTGACTGGCTGTCCGGGTTGGAAGGCAACAGGTTGATGTATACGGCGGGGACCAGGAATGCCAGGGCGGTTACCGGCAGTTTGTTGCGTTCAACTATTTTTCCGGTCCATATGATATACATGGAAAGACCAAAAAAGACAATTACTCCGGCGTTTTTTTCATAGAAAAGAAAATCCCTTATATTGATGTTAATAATTTCAGGAAGTTTTATCAGGATCCCGGTAATGATGCAGCTAACTATCATGGCGATGATATCGGATTGCCGGATCTTCATTCCTTTTTCCTTTGACTTTTCAAAATCCAGGCGTACTTTCCAGTATCCTGCAAGTTGACTGTCTGAAATACCGGAGTAAACCTTTTCAAAAGCCTTTGTAAAAGCTTTTTTGTCCTGCCTGTAGATTGTTTCCAGGGCTTCCGGATCTTTCAGGTTATGCTTGATCTTATTTTCCATATCAGGTGTCTGTTGTTCACTGTTTTTATTGGTTATCTATATAGAATGGTTTTTTCTCCAATGATTCCGTAAATACAAATGGATTTGTTTCATAGTTCAAGTACCTTGATCGTTATTGATATTCAGCGTTGAGATCAGTATTCTTTCAGCTTTTTCATGTTTCTGACCGCTTCCGGGAATCCCCTTTTCTCAAATTTGTCTTTCCAGATTTCCACAGCAGTAAAACTCATTGAAAGGGATGTGCTTTTTATCACAATCAATTTATCTCCCTGTTTTAAATGAAATGCCTGCAATAATTCGTCATTCAGAAATATTTTTTCCTGTACGATTTTTGTGAGGGCAAATGTTCTTTTTTTTTCCCGGACAATGGTATCGGGAATTTCTATTTTGTCTATTATTTTTTTGAATACGCTTGCATACGCCTTTTCCCTGTTCAGGATTGAAAGGCCTCTTTCGTTGATACGGGTCGATGTCAGTAAAACCGAATCATTATTTTTTAATTCATATCTTTCCAGTGCCTTCGGAGGGATCGTAATACTATGGTCTTCTTTTATAACGGAAATTCCGTAAGCCTCTTTTGCTCCTGCCATGCCTGGCATTAAACTGGGCATTTTATCACACTTTATGGGTTTTATAAATTTTCATTTCCTTGCTTATCAGATTATTCCTTCACATATCCATACTTTTTTTCTTTTTTTGCCAGGATAAGTTTCAGTTCCGGCTTTGTCGGGTTTAATCTGTATTCTTCTATTTTATCTTCTATTGTATCTCTTATGATCGTCATGTTTACCAGCATACTCAGGGAATCTGCTTCTGATTGTGAGACAAGGTCTTCAAGCGTAAGCGAGTCACCACTTGCTTTCATGATCTGAACCTTCCATAGATTATCTTCCAGCGGAGTATTCAGGAAATGATATCCCCTGAATTTTCTGATCACATGGTTTTTGAAAAGACTGAATAATGTATCTGCATCGTATGTGGTAAGCTGTACCGAATCGCCGTAGAATTTAAAATCGACCGTCATATTATCCACGACATGAACCGTGGTATCCCTTTCAAATACGGTGTCGATCTCTGCCCATAGCTGTTGTTTGGTAAGTCTGGCAATCTTCAGATCTTCTTTAACGATGGATCTTGCATCAATAGTTAAGGTGGTACTGTCGGACAGATCCTGGTATTTGCCGCGAAATCGGGCAGGAATGGTTTCAAGGTCTTTTTTCCCGTTCGGCTGAGGACGTTCGAATTTCACTTTCGGGTCGCAGGTAGCCGCTATCAGCAGGAGAGCTGCAAGAAGTATTTTTAATGACTGTTTTGTTTCCGGTTCCATAGGTTACAGAGTTTATTTTTCATTTTTTACCAGGGCATAAAAATCATTTTCCAGCGCCAAATAGCCCTGTTCATAACAAAAATAGTAGGTATTTCCTGTTTTGGTACGATAGATACTTGTGAAGTATTTAAAATCAAAGCCTTTGTCGACCAGCTTTTTTTTGGGGACTTTTGTTTTTCCGAAAGGGTTCAGTTCCTCCATGATACGTCTGTTTTTTCTCAGGATACGGTTTATTTTCCTGATATAATTGTTGGAAAACTGGTTATGCTTGTTATTGTATTCTGTCCTGCACTGATCGGAACAGAATTTCTTGTCGATCCTTCCTGTGATCGGGTCGCCACACACGGGGCATGTTCTTTTTTCTTCCATAACGGTGCTGTCCTAAATAATTGTAAATATAACATTTATCCGTGTACAAACGAGTACAAACGGAAAACAATCGTATACAAACGTGTAATATACGAATAAATCTTTTTACCGGTCATTTCTTTGTCTCATCAAATTATTTTACATGTTTAATTAAAAATTATCGTTATGAAAGATTTAAGGAACAGAGTACAGTTAATCGGAAACCTCGGGATGGATCCGGAAGTAAGAAGTTTTGACAACGATCGTAAACTGGCAAAATTTTCTGTGGCTACTTCACAGAGTTATTTAAATGCCAAAGGCGAGCGTGTAAAAGATACCCAGTGGCATAATGTGATCGCATGGGGTAAGC
>JASFVU010000396.1:0-3822 GCA_050049665.1 Bacteroidales bacterium
TCACAGAAATTAATGCCGGTATACTAAAAATCCAGTGTAAAAAATAATCTCACCAACGGATTTTTAAAAATATCTTCTATTTTGCGAATATCCCTAGCTATGGAGATAACACCAAAAACATATCGATATCTGGACATTAAGAAACTAAAGTTAGACAATATGGTCATTCAGGGGTCATTCCCTTTTTTTTAATTATATTGCCGAACATTGATCAACTGCATCCTAATGGCACAAAACAAAAGCAATAAAGAGCAAGTCTGGTTAATTAAAAAATGCAAAGAAGATATATTCGCCAAATTCATTGGCAATAGTCCGCTTAAATTCACTCATGCCGATTTCGAGAAACTTTCGGATGAAATATTTGAATGTACCAGAACATCAATAAGCATTTCTACGCTTAAACGAATCTGGAAAGAAGACTATCAGGGTTTGCCAAATATTTCAACTCTCGATGCATTTGCTAAATATCTTGGATATAGCAACTGGAGAAGCTATTGTAACAAATATCATGTAAATGATAAATTGAGAACCAGCCACTTCTTAAAATTCAATAAAAAATATCTCCGGAATCTTTTAATAGCTCTTTTAGTACTGATCCTTGTTGCTGTTATTGCATACTATATCAAGCCTAACAAAATAGTAAACCCTGATTACAGTATGGTTGAATTTACTTTTATAGAATTTGATTCAACACAAATACCTGTTAATGCTGTTTTTAAGTACAATTTAAAAGGAGTCAAATGTGATAGTGCCACAATACGTCCACTAGGTAATCATGAGGATGAGTTTGCTATATCAACAGACGATTCAATAGCTACCTATACTTACATTCGACCATGGAACTATTATCCGACATTGGTAATTGACGGAAAAAGCGTTAAAACCCTGAAAACAAGCTTTACATCCGGCGTTTGGAAAGCCGGACTTTCAAATCTAAAGAAAGAATTCTATATTCAATACTATGATAATCCTGAGATATATTCCGGTGGTCGATTGCATTTTACAAACAAGATCCTGGATGAAATTAATTTCCCGAGAGATGATATAGACTATATTACCTATGATCTGTTCAAGCGATTTAATATGATTTATGGTGACAGTCTTTGTTTTGAGACGAGAATTAGAAATAAGGTGCTCACAAGGGAAAGGAATGCAGGAGCCGTTAATGTGGCCCTTTGTTTTAATGAAGGCTATATATTAATACCTCTTTCCATGGATAAATCTCCATATACTTCGCTAACCATGGGATTTTTTGAACGTTTTATTTCCGGCAAAAACCATGATCTTTCTTTTTTATATAATGATCTTGAGGTATGGAATACAATTAAATTTAGAACAGCCGATAAACAGTTTACCCTCTATATAAACGATTCTCTTGTTTACTCAGACACTTATAAAATGGAACCAGGTAAACTAGTCGGTATTATGTTTGATTTTAAAGGCCTTGGAGAAGTGGATTACGTAAAATTTTACAATGCTAAGGATCTTATTTATCAAGATGAATTTGACTAAATAATTATACAATTGTTGATATTATTTGGATGGAGGGATATTAAAACATTAACGATTAATATATCGCCAGTGCCCAACAGCCAATGCTATAAGTCATAGGCTATGCAAGAGGTACAATCGATAGGAAGACAATCGGCTTTTTTTGTATATTGCCAGAGGAAACTTAAAGCGATGTAACGCCTAGGCTTCATATTGCCAACCGTTATAATTAACTACGCAAGTGAGCGAACAACCCTGTTGTTTTCACTTATTAAGTTTAATCCCTGAGCATGCCTGCCGCCAACCTAATTTTTTTTGCTCATTTTTTTTAGTCTTTAAATTTAAAGTTGATTAATAATGTATAAGCAAAAAGGCTACTCAAAAGTTTGTTACCGGGGACAGGAACGCAGGACCGAAATCCGCTACTGTTCATATGCCGGGAACGATATGCAAGTGTATCAGAGCGATGCGAAACAAAAAAGTACTATGTTTTGACAGTTGAAAAATATAGATTTTATATAAAATAACGGAATAATTGCTGTGGTACTCTGATAATAGGTAATCAGGATAAATAATCTTTTATTTAACAATAAATTTCTTTATTACTATATTTCTGGCTGATTGTATTTGTATGAAATATATACCGGAAGCAAGCATCGAAACATCGATATATTCAAAGTCTGATTTACCGTGTTTCACTATTACTCCTTTGAGATTAATTATTGTGTATTCTTTATAGTCCGATATTGGACTCCGGGATTGAATTTGAATAATTTTGTTTGTAGGATTTGGAAATAGACTTAGATTGGAACTAATATCCTCTATCTCAGTAACACTAGTAACAGCCATTAAACTATCAACGAAATTCTCAATATTTACCCAAAGCTTTTTTCCGTTTGTGTAATTTGGTAAATCATATTGGGTAAAAAATAAATATTTATTATCGTCGGTTATATACATTCCGGAGTTTTCTTTCGATGGATTGTAAAATTTTCTGGGTAAAGGAATTGGATTACTCCAATTCCCTTGATTGTTTTTTACACTAATATTTAAACCCAAAGCCATTATGGTTTCATCTTTTGAAATTGCAAAGCCACCACCATCAAATCCGGTAGTATTTATGGGGGCTCCAATACTTACACTAACACCATCTTCCAATGAGACTATTGAAACATCAAAACTACCCAATCCATTTATTGGGTTTTCAACACTAGCATAATAGTTCCCTGATGCTGTCTGTTGTAAATAGTGATAAAATTCTTCGAAACGAACTGGATCGATCCAACCAGAATCTGTTAATACTGAATAGTATGCTCCTCCGATTACATCAAAGAATAAGGTGCTATCATCAATGGAAAATGCCGGTGCATGATATGGACCTGAAAAAAGCACAATAGGCCCCTGCCAAGTACCATCTTGGTATTTATATTGTTTTATCTTACAGTTTGTCCAACTGCCTCCTGTAGTTTCGGAATAAACAATAGTTTTACCGTTTGAAGAAAATGCAATCCTGTCTGCAATAAAATATCCTGGACTAGTTTCTAGTTCAAATATTTTTGGAGTTTCTCCTGGTGGAATTTGGCCTAAATAAAGCGAATCAATTTGAGAAAAGACTGAATTGCTATAGGTGACAGTTGCAAGTATTAAATAAAGATAAATGTTTTTCATATTATTTCTATTTTATTTAATTCATACTAAAATATGTATGTCCTGTTTTTTTCTTTGTTTATTTGGGGTTTATTTGAGGTTCATTTTCAAATTATTTTGCTTTATATTCATCATCAATATTTTACATGATTTATTTAATAATTATCACAACATGCAAGAATTAAGGTTAATAAAAGAGTGCATTAAAGAAATCACGACTAAATATACCCTGAATAACATATCTACATTTTCGCACTCTGATTTTGTACAGCTTTCAAATGATATTTTTGAGATATCTAAGACCAGTATTAGTGTTTCCACTTTAAAAAGAATTTGGAGAGCACATTGCTAAAAGCATTGAGGTTGGAGATTCGATATATAAATCAGAAAACAGTTATTGTCCAGAACTCTATAAAAGGGATACTAATATGAAATATGAGCTTCATAAAAGTGGACGTGAATAAATTACTTCAAAGACAAAATATATAATAAAAACGTCTCACAAAACGCAGGTAAGACAATCATTGAAGAAAACATTGAAAGATCAAATCTTTCAGAAGAAAATAATTTTGATTATCTACTAATAAAGAAATTACCTAAGGTTTAGGATATATCATTTGATATTATATCAAAGATTCAAAACTTCATATAACTTAAAAAGATGTCTTTCATACTTTTCCCGGT
>JASFVU010000501.1:0-3153 GCA_050049665.1 Bacteroidales bacterium
GGGAGTTATTTTATCGCAATTGCTGATGCACACCATGGCATCAACCATATGGGCATTACACATGTATTCGACGCTGTCGGCAATAAGATCCCTGGAAGGAAGTGAATACAGCATTCCATTATGTCCCATGGCAATACCGTCATCGATCGCGATGGTATTGAACTCCGCAGCATAACATCCTTCGGCTTCGATGATTTTTTTTACTTCCTGGCCGATCTCGTGCAGATGAGTATGCCCGGGGACAAACTGAGTGAAAGAATTTACTACTGCAATGATAGGTTTACCGAACTGGTCTTCTTTCATACCGGTAGCACGCCAGAGACTTCTGGCTCCAGCCATTAGGCGGCCTTCGGTGGTTGTTGCGCTTCTTAGTTTTTTTGGCATGTCAGATCTGGTTTATAGTTGTCAGTTATTATAAATAAAAGAGCCATTCCGTATGGTAAGAATGGCTCTATGTATTTTGAACATCTAAGTGCGTACCACTCTTACCTTAGCGTTTTCACGACGCTAATTAAGAGGACTACGACTATGATGTTGCTCAAATTCATATTTCTGAAACTGATTGACAAAGATAGATAAATATTTTAAAAAAAAATTTTTTGAAAATTATTTTTGGGTTTTCCTGCCCGGTTTTTGTTTCAGGACCTGACAGCCGGGCAGGTATCGTCCTTATTTTGAAGGCTTCCGATACCCATACATCAATTCATTTTCCTGCAGGGCATACCGTTTTCGCAAATTGCTGTCCAGCTCTTCCAGGTAGTTTTTCTCTTTTACCTCAAATCCGGCCTTTTTTAGTCTGTCGGTGTAATCCCGTCCATATAGTCTTTTATGGTCATATTGTAAAAAATGTTCCTGGCGCTCATGCGGCGTAACAATGGAAGGATCTTCATATGTTTTTTCCCTGGAAAAATCGATGGGGACGAGTAAGACAGCAAAAGCTCCCGGTTTCATTACCCGGAGGATCTCTGACATGGCTTTCAGATCATCGTCGACATGTTCCAGCACATGATTGCATAAGACAACATCGAATTCATTATCGCTGAAAGGGAGGTCCTGAACATTACATTTATAGTCAGCCAGGGGCGAATCAAGATCTGCTGTCGTATAATCAAGGTTAGCCATTTCTTTGAATCGCTCCTCAAAAGATTGCTCCGGAGCAATGTGCAATACCTTTAAATGGTCCCTGAAAAATCCGGTTCTGTTTTTCAGGTAGAGCCAGATAAGCCTGTGCCTTTCAAGGGATAAGCATTTTGGGCACAAGGCATTCTTTCTGACATGATGGTATCCGTAGCTGAGGAATTTACTGAACTGACTTCCGCATACCGGACATTCAACATCATTGCCCCTGTTTGTGAACCGGGAGATCTTTCTGAAAAGATAGCTTCCTTTAATAAGATATTTCCTGGGGATGTTATTGATCAGAAATTTTATGATTCTTTCCATTCTCTGCTTAAAGATCAAGTGAAGTCAAAAGTAGAAAAAAATGACATATTTCAGAGGGCCGGGGCTTCAGCTAATCAGAAAATAATTATTTTCGCACCACCAGATATTATATTGAGATCATAAACCAGATAAAGATGAGGCCATTTAAAGTGCTGGGAATTCAGCAGATTGCATTCGGAGGAGAAGACAAAGAAAAACTTGCCCGGTTCTGGATAGAAATAATGGGACTTGAAAAAACCGGGTCATTCACAAGTGAAAAAGAAAATGTTGACGAAGATGTATTGCGTGTTGGGGAAGGTGATCTGGCTGTTGAGGTGGACATTATGCAGCCCCTTGAAATAAATAAGAAACCCCGTGTGCATGAACCAAAGCTGAATCATATCGGATTGTGGATCGATCATTTGGAAGAAGCTGTGAAATGGCTTTCGGCCAAAGGGGTCCGCTTTGCCCCCGGAGGTATCCGGCAAGGTGCTTCGGGACATAATATATGTTTTATACATCCGAAAGGCAATGAAGAATTCCCCCTTTCGGGTGAAGGAGTTCTGGTGGAACTGGTTCAGGCACCTGATACTGTTATAAAAGCTTTTGAAAAAGGAGTGTGAGTCCTCTGAGTGATGGGTGGCTGGCAGTTGTTGAGTACTGGGTACCTGTGCCGGGCTTGTTTAAATGTTTAATCGTGTAATCGTGAGATTGATTAATTGATGAACTGAATTAAATGATATATACGATTGGCCTTCCGGAAATATACCACTAGCTTATCAGAATCTTCATTTCATCAGTTCATCGATTAATTCAGTTTATCAGTTATAAAGATGATGAATTGATTCGGTGAACTGAGTAACCGAAACACAACTATTGGTTTATCAGAATTTTTCAAACCGCATTCATTACTGTTTATGAATTTCCATTACTGCGTGTTTTATTCGTGCTTTCATGTCATTTCCTTGCCAGAGAAACCAAAAGTTTTTACTTTTGCCACCGGGTAAGTCTTATACGGCCAGCTCCTGCTGAACTCCCCCAGGACCGGAAGGTAGCAAGGGTAGGCGGTTGTAGCGGCGCGATGTAAGTAGCTTACCCCCTTTTTTTATGATCTTTACTCCCGCTGAAAAAAAACGGTCAACATTATTCAGGTATGGCCAGATGGTGAAATTGATGAATCAGTTAATAAGGTATGGACAAATTCTCACCTTCTCAATGCTCATCTCTCACCTCTCACTTCTCATCGCCCGGATCGCTGCGAGGAGCTTCAATTATTTTTCCTTATTTTTGAAGCATAATACTGCCAGCTAATTGGATCATGAGAATTAAAAACATATTTCTAAGACATTCCCTGATTTACGGAGGCATCATTGGCGCCACCATTACCGTGTACCAGATTTTGCTTTACATTTTTGGAATGACGAATAACAAAACACTTGAGAACGTTGCATTATTCCTGTTTGTTCTGGGTATTTTCATTGCCGTGAGGCGCTATCGTGAGATCGAATCAAATGGTACGATCAGCTTTGGGAATGCTTTTAAGGTCGGTATACTGACCTGTTTGTTCATTGCCATTATCGGAGGAATTTACTCTTTTTTTCAATTTAAATATTTATCACCGCATCTGGTAGACGAGATCATTGAATTGTCGCAGGAAAGGCTTTTAAACAAAGGGATTCCCGATAGCCAGGTAGAGCTTCAGTCGGGCCTGTTGGAAAAAATCGTTACACC
>JASFVU010000397.1:0-3807 GCA_050049665.1 Bacteroidales bacterium
TACAAAGGAAATCAGGAAAAGCGGGATCTTGCTTATCACCAGGGTACTGTCTGGCCATGGCTCATAATGCATTTCTGTGAAGGATACCTGAACCTTTATAAAAGATCGGGATTGTCTCTGATAAAAACCATTGTAAAGAATTTTGAACCCACAATGAGTGAACATGGCATAGGGACCATATCGGAAATTTATGACGGCGACCCGCCACACTCTCCCCGTGGAGCTATTTCCTCGGCTAAAAGTATAGCTGCCCTGCTGAGGATCATTGAACTGACAGAAAAAACAGAAACTACGGATTAATAAACCGGCATTCTATTGTATTGATATGAAAGTATTGATGTTCGGGTGGGAATTCCCGCCACATATATCGGGAGGTTTAGGAACTGCCTGTTACGGCTTAACAAAGGGGTTAACAAAACTCGGTGGTATTGAGATCCTTTTTGTCGTACCGAAAGCCTATGGCGACGAAGACCAGCAAACTGCACGCCTGATCGGTGCTAATGAGATCTCTATGGGAGACCAGTCTGTTGACTACCGGAAATTTCTTAAAAAGATCCATTTCATCGAAGTCAATTCCAGGCTTGTCCCGTACACGTCCCCTGAGGAATATGAAAAACTGAGTGAATCCGAACATACTGAAAACAAACAATTCATAAACACACGACTGGGAGGAAAATTCGAATTTTCAGGCGGATATGGAGCAGGCCTCTTCCAGGAGATCTCCAATTATGCCATCGTCGCTTCCAGGATCGGGAAAACCTTTGATTTTGATGTCATTCATGCCCACGACTGGCTTACTTACCCTGCCGGAATGGCTGCCAAATACATCTCGGGAAAACCACTGATCATACATGTTCATGCAACCGACTTTGACCGTAGCGGAGGAAGCGTTAATCCCGGTGTGTTTGATATTGAAAAGAGAGGAATGGAAGCGGCCGATGCGATCGTAGCTGTCAGCAATCTTACACGAAATACTGTCATCAATAACTACGGCATCAACCCGGAAAAGGTGGTTACTGTCTACAATGCCGTCGAACCAATGAGTGATCTTGAATCGTTTGGCAAACTCAAAAACGCCCATGACAAAGTAGTTACGTTTTTAGGAAGGGTTACCCTCCAGAAAGGCCCGGAATATTTTATTGAAGCCGCCCACAGGGTTCTTCAGAAAATGAAAAACGTCCGGTTTGTCATGGCCGGCAGCGGTGAATTGCTTGTAAATTCGATACACCGGATAGCAGAACTAAGGATCGGTGACCGGTTTCATTTTACAGGATTTCTCAAGGGTGACGATGTGAAAAAAATGTTTGCCCTGAGTGATGTGTATGTCATGCCTTCCGTATCGGAGCCATTCGGAATATCCCCGCTTGAAGCGATGCAATCCAACGTGCCGGTTATTATTTCACACCAGTCGGGTGTTTCAGAAATTCTTAAACATGCTATTAAGATTGATTTCTGGGATATTGAAGCTATGGCTGACGCGATCTATGGCATATTAAATTATCCGGGATTGCCAAAATACTTCAGGAAATACGGCCGGTCGGAAGTCGATAATTTAAAGTGGGAGAATACGGCTGCGAAAATGCGTGATATTTATATCTCTTTTAACCATTAGCCTGACTATAAAGAAACGTCATATGAAAACAATTTGTTTGTATTTCCAGGTTCATCAACCAATGAGGGTAAGAAGGTACCGGTTTTTTGATATTGGTAACGACTCTTACTATTATGATGACTATCTGAACGAATCTATTATGAGAAAAGTGGCCGATAATTGTTACCTGCCTGCCAATAAGTTGCTGCTGTCCCTGATAAAAGAATACGGGGTTCGGTTCAAAGTTACCTTTTCCATAACGGGTATCGCCCTGGATCAGTTCCAGTTGTATGCTCCGGAAGTGATCGATAGTTTCAAACAATTAGCACAGACAGGATCGGTGGATTTTCTTGCGGAAACCTATTCTCATTCTCTTGTTTCATTGAAAAATGATGAGGAATTCAAAAAACAGGTGGAATTGCATAAGAAAAAGATCAAAACACTTTTTGGCATGGACCCTGTCGTTTTTCGAAATACGGAATTGATCTATTCCGATGATATCGGTGCCAGGGTGGCCGAAATGGGTTTTAAAGCCATGCTTACCGAAGGAGCCAAGCACGTTCTTGGATGGAAAAGTCCGAATTACGTCTATTATAATGCCATAAATCCCAAATTGAAAGTATTGCTCAAGAATTTTAAGTTAAGCGACGATATTGCTTTCAGGTTCTCAAACAGTGACTGGAATGAATACCCGTTAACGGCTGCTAAATATGTCGACTGGATCTCTCATCTTGAGGCCAAAGAAGAGGTAATAAACCTGTTCATGGATTACGAGACTTTTGGAGAACATCACCATGAAAAAACAGGTATTTTTAAATTCCTCAAAGATTTTCCCGGAAAGGTTTTCAAAAAAAAGAACCTGAGCTTCAGTACACCTGCTGAGATCGCCGACCACCTGCAGCCGATTTCTGCCGTTCATGTCCCCTATCCCATCTCCTGGGCCGATGAGGAACGGGATCTCACAGCCTGGCTCGGCAACGACCTTCAGGAAGATGCTTTTAATAAACTTTACTCGATAGCGGATAAAATCAATAAATGCGAGGATAAAAAAATCCTGGCCGACTGGAAATACCTTCAGGCCAGCGATCATTTTTATTATATGTGTACCAAAGTTTTCAGTGATGGTGATGTACATTCCTACTTCAACCCGTTCAATTCTCCATACGATGCATACATCAATTACATGAATATTCTCAGCGATTTTATGATCAGGGTGAATGCAGCCGTGCCGGAAAATATAGCTGAAAAAGAAATTGCTACCCTTTCATCGATCATCAATGAGAAGAACCTGCAACTCGAGAAATATGAAAAAGAAATTAAGCGCCTTAAAGAAATCAGAAAGAAAACGAATAAATCGGAAAGCCACGGTGATGTAAAAAAGAGAAAAGTAACTCCGAAGAATGTATCAAAGCCGAAGAAGACAACCGCAACAAAAACAACAAAGAAAAAGATCGGTGCAGCGGCAAAAAAATGATTATTCAATATCGGAATTTAAGTAGAACAATCACATTAATTTTTAAAAAATGTCTGACACCCATTTAAAACCCGATTATTTGTTTGAGATAAGCTGGGAAGTATGCAATCAGATCGGAGGCTTACATACTGCTATAAAAACCAAATCTGTTTCACTGGTAAAAGAATTCGAAAACAACTACATCGTCATAGGGCCTGACCTGGTTCATGACACCGGCGAAAATCCCGAATTTATTCCGGACAGGCAATTGTTTTCCGAATGGCATGCATATGCTGAATCCAAAGGACTGAGAATAAAGATCGGCCGATGGAAGATCGAAAGTTCCCCGATTGCTATTCTCGTTGATTTCTCTGATCATCTGATCAAAAAAGATGAGATCTTCAGCAAGCTATGGGAAGAATACAAACTGGATTCCCTCTCAGGGCAGTGGGATTATATTGAACCTGTCCTTTTCGGATATGCCGTTGGCCAGGTCATAGAAAGTTTTGTTCTATTCAATTCATCTGAAAATGACAGGATCGTCGCTCATTTCCATGAATGGATGACGAGTTCAGGTATACTTTATCTTAAAAAAGCCCTCCCGCAGGTGGCCACTATTTTTACCAACCATGCAACCGTATTGGGACGGGAATTATCGGCCAATAACCGTCCGCTTTACAAGGAACTCGAAAATTTCAATCCTGAGGTTGTGTCAAAAGAATTCAGGGTTGTTTCAAAACAATCACTGGAAAAAATCTCAGCT
>JASFVU010000398.1:0-3802 GCA_050049665.1 Bacteroidales bacterium
TTTTCCCGGGGAGTATTATAAGATCATCCCGGCACAGATAGTCTCATTCGTACCTTCATCAACAAGAATCACGCTTCCTGTGACCCTGTTCGTATTGTACGAATCAAAAATAACAGGTTTTGTGGTTCTGACAGTCATTTGTCCGATCTCGTTAAGGCCGACCTGCTTATCATCGTAATACTTCTCAAGTGTGTTCACATTGATCTTAAAATCAACCGATTTTATCACACACCGGGCTTCACTGGTTGTGTGTCTTAAAATATATTTTCCATTCGGTATAAGCGCCTTTTCATTTAACCAGCAAAACATCATTGTAATATCCTGACTTACTTTGGGAGGACTTTGCTCAGATACGATCATATCTCCGCGGCTTATATCAATATTATCTTTTAAAGTAATGACAACCGATTGGGGCGGAAATGCCTGTTCAACCACGCCATTCATTGTTTCAATGGTCCTGATCTCCGTAATAAGCCCGGACGGCAATACAGTAACTTTATTACCGGGTTTGAAAACGCCGCCTGCCATCCTTCCTGCATAACCCCTGAAATCGTGGTACTTATCAGATTGGGGACGAATAACGTACTGAACAGGGAAACGGGGATCGTTGAAATTCCTGTCATTGGTAATGTGAATATGCTCCAGAAGATACATCAGTGTGGGACCGTCATACCAATCCATATGCACTGACCTGTCAACCACGTTATCACCTTTCAAAGCACTGATCGGAACAAACCGAATATCTTTTACATCAAACTTATCAGAAACGTTTTCATAATTCTTCCTGATCTCCTCAAATACCGATTCCCGATAATCCACCAGGTCCATTTTATTCACGCAAATAATAATATGCGGAATCTGGAGTAATGATGCTATGAATGAATGCCTTAAAGTCTGTTCCACTACTCCGTTCCTGGCATCAACAAGAATAAGAGCCGCATTTGCCGTTGATGCTCCTGTTACCATGTTACGTGTATATTGAACATGACCGGGAGTATCGGCTATGATAAACTTACGTTTTGGAGTAGCAAAATACCGGTAGGCAACATCAATGGTAATTCCCTGCTCCCTTTCTGCCCGTAATCCATCTGTTAACAACGCCAGGTTTACATATTCTTCTCCTTTGTTAAGGCTGGCACGTTCAATGGCTTCCATCTGGTCTTCAAAAATCGCTTTGCTATCGTAAAGTAAACGTCCGATCAGTGTACTTTTCCCGTCGTCAACACTTCCTGCAGTGGTAAAGCGCAGAAGTTGCATGTTTAGATAACCATCCTGTTTTTCCTGAAAATCTGACATAAATAAAAAGTTTCGGGTTTCTGGTTCGGAGTTTTGAGTTCTATGTTCCTTCTTTCTGCATATTCCCGGCATCCATTGTCACTGCTCAAAACCTGTATCTTCTTGATTATTCGTAAATACCAATTAAAAATAGCCTTCCTTTTTACGATCTTCCATCGCCGCTTCAGATCGTTTATCGTCTGCCCTGCCACCCCTTTCGGTTGTTCTCGTGGCCGCCACTTCTTTAATAATATCCTCAAGAGTATCGGCTTTTGAAAGAGCAAGACCAGTGCATGTAATATCGCCAATTGTTCTGCACCGGACATCCATTTCCTTCAACTCCTCGGTATCTTTCAGCTTCATAAAAGGAGCCTCTGCCAGCCATACACCATCGCGATTGAACACTCTTCTTTTGTGTGTGAAATATAGGTTTGGGATCTCAATGTCTTCCATGTATATATACTGCCAGACATCCATTTCGGTCCAATTGCTCAAAGGAAATACTCTGAAATGTTCTCCCATTCTTTTTTTACTGTTGAATAAATTCCACAATTCGGGACGCTGGTTCTTCGGATCCCATTGCCCGAATTCATCACGGTGAGAAAAGAACCGCTCTTTTGCCCTGGCCTTTTCTTCATCTCTTCTGCCGCCTCCCAGGGCAGCGTCAAATTTTAATTCTTCAATGGCATCAAGAAGGGTCACTGTCTGTAAAACATTCCGGCTTGCATTTACCCCGGTCTCTTCAACAACTTTTCCCTGGTCAATGGTATCCTGAACATATCTTACAATGCATTGAGCACCGGTATCTTTCGCAAGCTTATCCCTGAATTCAATTGTTTCCTGAAAATTGTGACCCGTATCAATGTGCATAAGAGGAAACGGGACTTTCGCAGGCCAGAAGGCTTTTCGCGCGAGGTAATACATGACAATGGAATCCTTACCTCCCGAAAACAAAAGGGCCGGCCTCTCAAACTGGGCCGCAACTTCCCTGATCACATAGATTGACTCTGCCTCAAGCTCACGCAAATGATTGATTTTGTAATTTTCCATTCTGTTGAATTCTTTTCAATGTGACCTGCAAAAAGAGATCTTACCATTTTAAACGGTGTGCAAATATAATAAATACTATTTAACCAGATTTATTAACGGAACAATCACCCTGTATTTATTATTGCAAAACGAACCTGGATGTGAATGTATCGGATCTGATAACAGCAGATAAAATATACGATCCCGGTGGCAAATGATCCATGTTCAATATATCAGAAAATACCCCCGGGTTTTTGATGGCCATATCTTCATATACCGTTTGTCCCTTCAGATCATATATGGCAATACGCAATTCACCGGATTCCGGAGATTCCATGGTTAACCGGACTACTCCTTCGGAAGGATTCGGGAATACCACCAGTTCTATCCTTTCATCCAGTTCATCATCATTAACAGCACCCGGATATTGTGGAGCAGTCCATATTCCTCTTCCGTGGGTGGCCAGAACAAGGGTATTATCCTGTATGATCATCTGCCAGACTGAAACAGCCGGTAATCCGGTATTGGCATAATGCCAGGTTTCCCCGTTATCCGGGCTTTCAAAGATCCCGATCTCAGTACCGGCCCATATGATATCATGATTATAGGGAAATACCAGCAACGAATATACCATAACGTCGGGAAAGCCATTCTGGCTGGTGCTGTCCGATTTACTGAACTGAGTGATGTCTTCCCATGTTTCACCAAGATCTTCGGTACGAAGAATTTTAGGCCGTCCGTTCAGAGAAAACAGCAGGAAGGCAGTTTCCGGTTCCGAAGGATGTGTCGCTATGGATGTAAGATAGCCCATCTCCCACTCTCCGTAATGACTGACCTCCTCAAATGTTTCTCCGTAGTCGGTAGAAACAAATACCGAAAGGTCCGGATCTTCATGTATCCCTGCTCCGGCCCAAACAATACTTTCATCTGCCAGAGATACTTCCACATTATGCGAACTGGTTACCTCACCGTCGATTGCCCATGCATCTCCGATCTCGCTCAATTCCCATTCGTACCTGCCAATACAAAAGTTAGGATGTCTGTAAACACCCCTGTCGCCAACGGCAAAAACCAGATCGGGATTTTCAGGTGAGTTAGACAATCTTGTAATAAACGGCCCGCCCCTAAGAATACCATCAGTGGCAGAGGACCAGGTTTCTCCGCCATCATTGGAAACCCTGAAGGTATTGTAATACGATGAAGCCAGAATCCGGTGCGGATAAACCGGATGCCAAAGACATTCAAATCCGTCGCCTTCAACCCTGCTTTCATATTCCGATTCTGCTTTGGCAATTTTACCTATGGGTGACTGCCATGTACCATTATCCTGCATGCCACCGATGTATTCATGGCTGCCGGGTTTTTTTGCCACTCCGTAAAACTGAGTGGTCAGATACCCCTTGCTGATCTGCTCCCATGAATTTCCCTGATCTTCAGAAAACCCAAATCCTCCATCGTTGGCATCCAATATGGAAAATTCCTCTGCTTCCTGGTTAGT
>JASFVU010000020.1:0-11846 GCA_050049665.1 Bacteroidales bacterium
GGACGAAGGATTTGACCTAACCGGTGAGGAGACGGCGCCCATGCCGGCCGGTGATTTTGGTGCAAAAATTCCGGTAAATCCCGGACTGATAATAGATACCCCAAAGGCGAAAGAACTGATCAAAGCCTCAGACGGTGAAATTGTAAGTGTACGAAGCTGGAGTGAATGGATAGGTGAAGTTAGCGGGTACAACTATATTGAAAAGAAAGGCAGAATTCCGGGAGCCGTTTTCGGCAATTGCGGAACCGATGCATATCATATGGAGAATTACAGGAACCTCGACCATACAACAAAAGAATACCATGAAATTTCCGAAACCTGGAAAGAGGCAGGGATCACACCCGACAAGCACCTTGCATTTTATTGCGGAACCGGCTGGCGCGGGAGTGAGGCATTTTTCAATGCATGGTTAATGGGATGGCCGAATGTTTCGGTATATGACGGAGGGTGGTTTGAATGGAGTAACGACCCGGACAATCCGGTCGAACGTGGCATCCCGGCAAATCAGTAAACCATTTTACCGGATCTATTTATGAAACTGTCCGGTAACACCGGCGGGGAGAGGCAATTTTCCCGCTGTCTTTCAGTGCTTTCATAGCTTTGTCTATTTCTTTTCTGTCCACCTTAGGAATATCCGCCAGTTGCCCCGCACTAAATGGCTGACCGGATGATTTCATGGCCTCTGAAATTTTACTTTCGGTGTCCGTTTGAGTTAATTTATCGTATCGGCAAAAAGATTTTATTGCAAGATACAAAGGTTGTAAAGAGATAAGTTCATATTTTTATGCAAAATAAGAAGAATTGGGAAAATAAGCCGATGATTTTAAAAGTACTTTAGTATTTCCGGGAGCTGAATGTTATGAGAAGAGTCATTATTATACATTATCATTTAAATCCCGGAGGTGTTACGCGGATCATTGAATCGCAGATAAAAGCATTGAAGGGATACAAGCCTTCATTAAAAATAACGGTTATTACCGGGCATTGTAGTGATCCCGGTTACATCAAATCCCTTGGAGCAGATATTTTTGTCTGTGAAAAGCTGAATTACCTTTCTCCGGAGGAAGCGGATCCGGAAGCTGTATACAGATCCATCCGTGATTTTTTAACTGCTCATATACATGTTGATGATATTGTCCATGTACACAACCTGAACCTTGGGAAAAACCCTTTGCTGACACTTGTCGTCTCCGGCTTTGTCGATAAAGGTTTTAAAGTCGTGAATCACGCACATGATTTTGCGGAAGACAGGGAGCAAAACCGGCAATTTTTAAAGCACATTATCCGGGATAGATTTGACAGGGAGCTTACCGGTGTGCTTTACCCGGATAAACCGAATCTTTTTCATATTACACTCAACTCTTTCGATAAAAGAAGGTTGATGGCTTTGGGAGTAAATGAGGAAAGATCATTTTTATTGCCTAACCCGGTAAGCTTAAATAAGGTGCCGGCGGTGAAGAATAATTCCCGGTTAAAAGCTGAAATGTGTACCAGACTGCATTTGGATCCGGCTAAAAAGCTGGTAACCTATCCCGTAAGGGTGATTCGGCGAAAGAACATCGGTGAGTATGTATTAATGACTGTTCTTTTTTCTGATAAAGCAAACTGGCTTGTCACCCAGCCACCGAAGAATCCGGCGGAAATAACGCCATACAACCGGTGGAAGGAATTTTGCACGGAACAGGGAATCCCTTTGGTTTTTGAGGCCGGGGTTCGCGTGGATTTTGAAGATCTGCTCCTTGCCAGTGATTTTTGCTTTACCACAAGCATTAAAGAAGGATTTGGCATGGTTTATCTTGAACCCTGGTTATTTTTTACCCCGGTAATCGGACGGGATATATCACAGGTAACTGAAGATCTGAAAAGATCAGGAATTGAGTTTCCTTTATTGTATGACGGGATCAGAGTGCCGTTTGAGAATCAGATGGTGGATTTCCCCGTATTGTCGGTGGCAGATCAGCAGACTTTTATTTCAAACGTGTTACGGGATGAATCGGTCCGGAATAAGGTTTTTGAAGAAAATCCATGTCTTGAAACATTGCTGAATTTCAACAACAGAAGCATTATTGAAAATAACAGATCAACTATCATTAAGGAATTTTCTTTGCTTAACTATGCGAAACGACTCGAAGAAATATATCAAAAAATTGCTGGATAGCCAGGAACCGTTAACTCCGATACCAACTGGTGTTAAACCCGGATTTGGAAAGGATGAGAACATTAAAGCGGTGATATTTGATATTTACGGCACCATGCTTATTTCATCTTCCGGTGACGTGGATCAGGCTGAAATTACCGGAGAGAACCTGAAACGGGCTCTTGATGTTTCGGGAATCAGGGTCATTAATGAAAATGACTCAACCCTTGACTATATATTGAATGATTTCAATTGTACTATCAGGGTTTGTCATGACGCAGGGAGAATGAATAATTTGCCTTATCCGGAGATCGATATTTTAAGCATATGGCGGATCGTATTGATCCATGCAAAAAGAAAGGGATTGATCGTGATAGAGAAAGATGCCGATATTTCTCTGATGACCTGTGTATTTGAGTTTCTGAGTAACAAAGTATCTGCTATGCCGGGGTTGCACAAAACCATTTCTTCTCTAAAAGCGAAAAGAATTCCGCTGGGAATTGTTTCGAATGCCCAATTTTATACCCCGGCATTGATGAATTATTATTTGAATAATAAAATTTCACTTAAAGAAAGAATAAAGGGTTTTGATAAGGAACTTACGGTTTTTTCTTATAAAATCGGAAAAGGAAAACCTGACCAGGCGCTTTTCAGTGAGCTGATCCCGACATTGAAGTGGAAATATGGCATTATTCCGTCTGAAGTGTTATTTGTAGGGAATGATATGCTTAAAGACATTTATGCAAGCAGTCAGGCCGGATTTAAGACGGCATTGTTTGCCGGCGATAAACGCTCTTTGCGTATGCGGGAGAAGGATATACGAACCAGGTCCCTGAAGCCTGATCATATCATTGATCGTTTGGACCAGATTTTACAAATAGTTTTGTAAAATGTTCATTATCTTCATAGAAATGAACGGTATGGAAGCAACAAACCGTATCGGTACGGAAACAATAAACCGGGATATCAGTTGAACAAATAAAATGAAAGACAAATGAATATTTCGCACCTCAATGTTGGTATAATTCACTCTCTAATAGGCAAGAATGATGGCGTATCCATTGTAATTGACCAGACCGTTCATGCCATGATAAATGATATGGGCATTGAATTGGGGAGTATATTTTTTCTGGCAGCTCATACTTCACCGAGATTCAACGCTGAAACCAATGACATTTTCTGGCATAAAAATGACATTCATAAAACGATCTTAAAATATTTCAGTGAAGGACCTCCCGAAGGGTTTGATGAACTGATACATGAAAAGGCATGTTATGCTAGGGACATCATAAAACAATTTGTGAGAAAAAACAGCATTGATCTCATCATTGCGCATAATACTTCTCACCCGTATAATTTCATTACTGCCGTAGGATTGGGGTATTTTATCGAAGAATTGCGGGATCAGGGAATTATCTGGCCTAAGGTCATGGTCTGGTGGCACGATTCGTATTTTGAGCGGGCACAATTCAGCAATCCCAACAAGGTCATCAAAAAATACCTCAAATACTTACCCGGTGTTGAGATCGACGGGATAGCCTTTATCAATAAAACACAGCCTGATCTCGCCCGGAAACTTTTCAGGTCTTTGCATTATACAAACATTGAAAAGTTTTTTACTAACCGGACCATTGTAGTTCCGAATACCAGCAGTATTGACTGGAACTGGGAACACAGAGACTGGGAGAACGGAGAGCTGGTAGCCCCGCTCCTGGATAATTACAACGATACCTTTTTACGGGATGTCGGGCTCACGGATGAGATAGAAAAAAGAAATTTCACGATTGAGGATACATTGATCCTGTTACAACACACCAGAATTGTTCCCAGAAAAAAAATTGAGACAGCTCTCGATTTTGCAATCCGGCTGGAACAACGATTTCTGAAAGACGGGATGAAAAAGTGTATTGCATTGCTTATCAGCGGTCATTCAGGAGATGAACAGGTTGAGTACAAAAAAATGTTGAGTGATTACTATGATACTTTGTTAAAACAGAATCCAAAGTCGAATGTCGTACTGATATACGGTGAAGACCGGATTCTATCACACAGGGACATCATCGTTGATAAAAAGTATTACAATTTTTATGAAATTCCCGCAATAGTTTCCCATTACGGTGGTATCGGAACGTATTTTAGTGAAGTGGAGGGTTTTGGCAATAATCTTTTGGAAATGGTTTCTTTTGGTCTGCCGGTGGTAATCAATAAATACGATGTCTTTCGCTCCGATATCGAGCACCTTGGCTTTCATTTTCCTGCGATCGAAAAAGGGATCCTTACAGAGGAACTGGTCAATGATGCATATAAGATCCTGACGAATTATCATACAAGGAATGAAATTGTGCTGCATAACCTGAAAGTATTGCAGCAGAAGCTGGATCATAAAATTATTGCCGAATTATTAAAGCCGCTTATAATAAAAATGTTCACAAGAATACTTAACTTGGACTGATCGTATGTAAAACTCTGCATAAATTCAACTCATGGGTGATTTTTATCAAAACGGTCTTGTTACCACACTTCATAATTTCAGGGAAAGGCCTTATGAAGAACTTGAAAAGAAATTAATATCCTTTTCAAGAAGACGGCCGATGTCTCTGATCCTTCCGTGCCTTTACTCGGAACTTGCAGGTCCCGCGCTTGAGTTCATTATTGATGAGCTGAATAAAGTACCTTACCTGGAAGAGATAATAATAGGTCTCGATAAGGCAAATAAGGACGAATTCGAACATGCTAAAAAGTATTTTAAACGCCTGCCGCAACACTACCGGATCCTATGGAACGATGGTCCGCGCCTGAGAGGATTGGATAAGCTTCTTATTGACATGGGCATAGCTCCCCGTGAAATGGGCAAAGGAAGAAATGCCTGGTATTGTTTTGGTTATTTTAATGCCTCCGGGCGTTCCGAAGCAGTAGCTTTGCATGATTGTGATATTGTTACCTATAGCAGGGATATGCTTGCCAGGCTTTTTTATCCAGTTGTCGATCCGACATTCAACTACAAATTCTGTAAGGGATACTATTACCGGGCAGATGAGACCAAGTTGAACGGCCGGGTGGCCCGGTTGCTTGTCACTCCCCTTGTGCGTACTCTTAAGCGTTTCTTTGGGAATGATCATTTTCTGGAATACATCGACAGTTTCAGGTATCCTCTTGCAGGCGAGTTCTCGATGCGGGCTGATGTTACAAAAACGATTCGCATACCAAGCGACTGGAGCCTGGAAATAGGGATTCTTTCGGAAGCCATGCGAAACAACGCCATTGGGCGTATTTGCCAGGTCGATATTGCAGACCGGTATGATCATAAACATCAGGAATTATCGGAAAAAGATCCGAACGCCGGTTTATCAAAGATGAGTACGGAGATCTCCAGGGCTATCTTTGCCAAGCTGGCCACCAATGGTGTTGTATTTTCAAGGGGTCTGATAAGATCGATAAAGGCGGCTTACTACAGGATCGCGCTGGATTTTCTTGACCAGTATTATGCGGATGCGGTTTTGAACGGACTGACCCTTGACAGGCACATTGAGGAACAGGTGATCGATGTTTTTGCTACCAATGTATACAGGGCCGGAGAAATGTTCCTGGATAATCCTATGCAGGTACCGACTATTCCAAGCTGGAAGAGGGTTGTGAGTGCCATTCCTGATTTTTATGCTAAATTGCGGGAAGCTGTTGAGATGGATAATGCCTGAACGCAGCTTTGATCAGGGTTATTTACTTGTTATTGATCTCCAGGGTTCCGGAAATAATCATGCAGCAATCTGAATTCATCGAAAAAATAAATGGCCGGTTGACGGCTGTCTACGGAGATAGCCTTATCAGGCAGGATCTGAAAGAGTCCCTGTTTGAAAGGACAGAGCGGCTTAAGAAAGATCAGACCGGTCAGGCTGAGAAATGGAACGAAAAAGATATTATACTGATCACCTATGGCGACAGCATCCTGTCTTCGAAGGAAAAGCCGCTGAAAACACTGAATGCATTTATTAATAACCGTTTGCAGGGTTCGGTCAGCGGTGTTCATATTCTTCCTTTTTTTCCTTATAGTTCGGACGATGGTTTTTCTGTTATTGATTACCTGCAGGTCAATCCCGAACTCGGGGACTGGGAAGGTATTGAAAAGATCGCGGGTGAATATGCTTTGATGGCAGACCTTGTGATCAATCATGTATCAAGCAAAAGCCAATGGTTCAGAGACTTCAAGAAAGGCGTTGAACCCGGCAGGGGATTTTTTATTGAAGCAGATCCTGAAACCGATCTTTCCGCTGTTATCAGACCGAGAAGTCTTCCGTTATTGACCGGATTTGATACAGCACACGGAAAAAAATATGTATGGACCACATTTAGCGCAGACCAGATCGATCTGAACTTTGCAAACCCGGAAGTGCTTTTTGAGATATTGAATGTTCTTTTGTTTTATTTTGAAAAAGGAGTAAAAATTGTCAGGCTTGATGCCATTGCCTTTTTGTGGAAGGAGATCGGGACTTCCTGTCTTCATTTACCGCAAACACATGAAGTGGTCAGGCTAATGCGCGAAATAGCAGAGTACATTGATTCCCGGATAATTATTATTACGGAGACCAATGTTCCCAATAAAGAAAACTTAAGTTATTTCGGGAAAGGCGATGAAGCACATATGGTCTATCAATTCAGTTTACCTCCTTTGTTATTACATGCATTGCATACGGCTGATTCCGGGCACCTGACATCCTGGGCGAAAACACTGTCAGAGATCCCGGAAGGATGTACATTTTTTAATTTTACGGCCTCTCATGACGGGATTGGTGTCAGACCGCTGGAAGGGATACTTCCCGGTGATGAAATTGTGAAGCTTACCGAAGCCATGAAATCATACGGCGGGTATGTGAGCACAAAGAGAAACAGCGACGGGACGGACAGCCCTTATGAGATGAACATTACCTACCTGGATGCGCTGAAATATACTTCTCTGGGCAGAGACGATCTCCAGGTGGAACGATTTATCTGCTCCCAGACGATCATGATGTCTTTTAAGGGGATTCCTGCATTTTACATTCACAGTCTGCTGGGTACGCACAATCATTTGGAAGGCGTAAAGAAAACAGGAATACCGCGAGCCATCAACAGGAAAAAATGGAACACGGATGAGCTCTATGATTTATTATCTGCCGATAATGAGCATTCAAGGATCCTGGATGAATTAAAAAGAAGAATGAAGATCAGGGGAAAGATAAAGGCTTTTCATCCCGATGAGAAACAGGAAACGCTGGATCCGGACAACAGTTTGTTTGTTCTTTTGAGAGGAGATGAGAATGAATTGCTTGTGATTTCCAACATTACCCCGGAGAAAACAGAATTTGCCTTTACAGAGGCTTTATCGGATTTTTCGGATGGAAAGGACCTGATATCGGGTGAACTCGCGGGAAGCAGTAAAATTATTCTCAAGCCATACCAGGTTTTGTGGCTGCAAAAAAATGGAGTTTCCCGCAAGTGATTTTTTCAGGTGACCGTTAAAACAGCCGAAACTAAACCGACATATCAATCAGTGATTTGCTCAGGATCAGGTTCTGTTGCTTTGCCCTGGATTCATTGACCCTGAATTTCAGCTTGTTATCCTGTAATACAAATTCGATGGTCGAACCGTTTGCATTCATTCCTTCCTGTTCGCTGACAACCAGACACGGTTGATTCCCTAAATGTTTCTTTATTTCGGTAACCTTATCACGGTTTGCGCCGGGTACGAATACAACCTGGCAATTTGCTGTTTCTTTTGAAGAATTGATCTTTTTAACTACGATTGATTTTGTCCCTACCCTTTTGCCTTTCGTGTAATTGACCAGATGATCGTACGTTTCACTGTTCCCGTATACACCTATTACAAATACATCTGATACATGGCCGTCGGGCCATTTGATGAGCCGTAGAAAATTGTAAATAAACATTGCCTCAATACCTGCTAAATTCTCTGATGCCTTCATACTCCCGCTTATAAGAATACATAAAGCAAGGATCATGCTTTTAACTTTCATATTATCCGGTTTAAATACAATTATTTAACTAATTTCTTCAAGAAAAGTAATCCTTCCCGTAATTTGTAAAGCATGTTATCATACGGAGAAAGTAAAAAAAGGTTACTTATAGTCAAAAAGAATACAACTAATCCATTTTGGCATAGAACAACTATTTTTTGCTGATTCCCGGTATTGCCTGCAAATTTCCTCAAATGGTTTCCTCAGATAATCATGGAACATCCGGGTAATATTTTTTTGGTAATTTTATATGCTATGAATATTTTGGTAGCCCCCGATTCTTTTAAGAATAGCCTTTCCGCCCTGGAAGTTGCAAGATCTGTCAGAAGAGGACTGTTGCAGGAAATGCCTGATGCAGAGATCAGGCTTTTACCGGTTGCTGACGGTGGTGAAGGAACAGTTGATTCCCTGATAGATGCCACCGGAGGGAAGGCTTTTATCAAAGAAGTATCCGGTCCCCTGGGCCGGCCTGTTAAAGCCCGTTTTGGGATCCTTGGTGACGGCAAAACCGCCATCATCGAAATGGCTGCCGCCTCGGGACTTGAACTGCTTACAGACGAGGAAAGGAACCCGTGGATAACCACCACCTACGGAACAGGTCAGCTGATCATTGCGGCACTGGATGAAAACTGCAGGAAAATAATTATTGGTGTCGGAGGCAGTGCCACCAATGACGGGGGTGTTGGCATGGGACAGGCCCTCGGGATCAACTTTTTGAAAAAAGACGGGAAAAGCATTGGCAGCGGTGGAGGGGAGCTGGCTGATATTCATCACATTGATGAATCCGGTATTGACCAACGTATCGGGAATGTTGAAATACAGGTTGCCTGTGATGTAACGAATGTGCTTTGCGGATCAGGCGGAGCTTCTTACATTTATGGCCCGCAAAAAGGTGCTGACCCGGGTATGGTGAAAAAGCTTGATGATCATCTGGCACATTTGGGCAGGCTGATCCGGGAAAAGTATTTCGTTGATGTGACAAATGTACCCGGAGCAGGAGCTGCAGGCGGACTGGCAGCAGGATTAATGGCCTTTGCAGGAGCAGAACTGAAACCGGGCTTTCAGATCGTTCGTGAAGTAACCCGGCTTGATGAACAGGTAAAATGGGCCGACCTGGTCATTACAGGAGAAGGAAAAATAGACTCTCAGACGCAGTATGGCAAAACCCCTATGGGTGTTGCAGGTGTCGCCGGACACCACGGAAAGCCTGTCATAGCCATTGCCGGCACCCTGGGAGAAGGCTATGAAGAGTTGTATGAACTTGGTTTCGGTTCAATTCTTTCGATCCTTGATAAACCGTTACCGTTGAGAGAGGCTCTTATTACGGCACCCAGGTTAATAGAACGATGTGCCAGGACGGCTATACGTCTGTACAGGATGAAATAATATCCGGTTATTGAGCGATTGTCCCGTATTCTATCCGGGAAGGATAGTCTTTTGAATGGTAGATCTTTATTGCTGATGGCTGAAAGTCATCTTCCCCGGCAGGAATAATGCAAAGGTTTGTATACTGACACGCATAAAAAAGCTCCTGTTTTTTAACAGGAGCAAATGTAGCAGATTTTTTTTTCGAATTAATCCCGCCGGCCAAGAAACATCAGCAGAAAATACAGGAATGTTGCCAATGATGCAAGGGCGGCAACAACATAGGTATAAGCGGCCCATTTAAGTGCATCTCTGGCCTGTGAATGGTTGCTGTAGTTTGTAATTCCGCTGTTTCCCAACCAGGCAAGCGCCCGTTTGCTGGCATCTATTTCAACAGGAAGTGTTATGAATGCGAACAAGGTAAAAACACCATAGCAGATCACGAAGATCAGCAGAGCCAGGTTCACGGGTAATATGCTCCCGAAAAACAGGGCGCCGAAAAACATCAGTCCGAATACAAAGTTCAGGATCTGTGCACTGATATTCTGAATCGGCACCAGTGCCGAACGCAGCTGAAGCATGGAATATGCATTGGCATGCTGAACGGCATGACCGCACTCATGGGCGGCCACGGCAGCAGAAGAAATGTTCTGCCCGTAATATACGTCTTTGCTAAGAGCAACAGTCATGGTAGCAGGATTATAATGGTCGGATAACTGTCCCGAAGCGGGGATTATCCTGACGTTATAGATCCCGTTGTCATGCAACATTTTCTCTGCAACATCTTTACCGCTATAACCCTTGTTTGTCGGGATCTTTGAATACTTTTTAAAACGAGACTTCAGTTGATTCCCCACGATCATGCTGACGATGGCGAAGATGCCAAATATTACTATATATCCGAATCCGATCATATCCTTACATTTTAAATAATGAGAATCTCATTACAAATTGCCTACCAAACTATACTATAACGGACAAGAATGTCAAATTGGCATAACGAAAATTCAGAAGCAGTTCCTTATTTTATCTGGTGGGACATCATACCTGGATGATAAAGCCTGAATAATCTCGGAGGCAGAACTTTCGATGGGTTTGTTTGTAACATTGATTATGGTAAATCTTCCTTTCTTAAAGATCTTTTCAGCATATTGCAGGTCATCATTGATCATGCGTTCCCCGATGTATTGATCATCCTGATTTATTCCAAGGTTTGCCATTCTTTTTTTTCTGTGTGCCAGCAACTGGTGGTTTCCGATGGTCAGGCCGAATACCCGGTTACGGTCGATCTCAAACAATTCTCCGGGCGGATCTATTCCTCTTATCAGAGGTACATTGGCTACTTTCCATCCGAACATGGCAAGGTATATGCTCAGAGGGGTTTTTCCGACCCTCGAAACGCCTGTCAGAACGATTTCTGCCTCGGATAGTTTTTTCGGGTTCATTCCGTCATCCCGGGAAAGCGTAAATTCAATGGCGTCGACCCGGTTGTAATACTCCTGTCTGGTATCCCGGTATAATCCGGGCTGTTCAAGCGGGCTGATGTCGAGGATCCCGTTGAGGTGGTCTGCTAATTCTCCCATAAAATCAATGGCTTTTACCTTACACCCGGGGGCTTTGTCTGTTAAGTAGTCTCTTAGTTCTTTGCTTACCATAGTATGTGCAATGATCCCCTTTGTTGTACATGCTTTTGTCAGGAGATCATCGATCTGTTCTTTTGACGTCACATGGGGTATAATGATTACAGGAACATTGTTATCCGGGTATTGGACCAGAAGGGATCTGACCATGTGATCGCCGGCCAGGGCTTTTCCTCCGGACACAACATATATGGGAGGGGGTGCTTTTTTCATTCACACAAGTTAGTGATTATTCCAAATTTATGCCAGCTTGAAACGGTATCCCGGCCCCTCCAGAAAATCAGGGAAAACTTTTGGATAAACAAAATCTTGTGTATATTTGCACCCACCTAAAATCAGGCGCTACAGACAAAATACATTGCGGGATGGAGTCTCGCTTAAGGCGAGAGTAGCTCGTTGGGCTCATGTCCGTTTGAAGCGGATGAAGATTCAGGAGCTAGAAAGAAACAGAAAACACATTGCGGGGTGGAGCAGTTGGTAGCTCGTTGGGCTCATAACCCAAAGGTCACAGGTTCAAGTCCTGTCCCCGCTACTAAAAACAGAGTGAGAGTGGGAGCGAGAGCGAGTCACTCGAACTCTGTTTTTCTGTTTGCTCGCACTCACACTTTCAGGTTTCATTCCAAAGCATAAAATTTATTTTTCTTTGTAAGGCACTCTTAAGATGCTGATTGATAGCGAGTCACTCGAACTCTGTTT
>JASFVU010000400.1:0-3792 GCA_050049665.1 Bacteroidales bacterium
AAACGCATGGTTTCCTGCTTGTCTCCGCCAAGGAAATCAACTTTTAAGCCTTTCACTCCTGTTTTCTGAAGCCACTTCATTTCTCTCTTACGGGCTACCGATGTGTTCATCTTGTTTAAAGGTGTCGGAAATGCATCATTAAAAGAACCGTTGGAATTGTACCACAAAAATACCCCGACCCCTTTCGACTGTGCATACTTAACAAGTTCTTTCAGTTTTTCATAGCCAATCCGGGTATCCCACCATGCATCAATTAATATATATTCATAACTCATGACAGCAGCCAAATCGATGTATTTCACCTGATCTTCAAAATTCATGCTGTTATCCTGCCAGACAATCCAGCTCCAGGTACTTCGTCCATATTTATAGGCTTGTGATGGTTCATACAGCGGGTCAACCACATCCCAGGGAATGGTTGTTTCCACAATAGGTTTAAGCGTTTCGCCAACCGTGATTGTACGCCATGGTGTAACACCTGGAAGACCTAACTGTGCTCCATTACTGCCAAAGCCATTGTTCTGTTCAGGGTTTGGATATTCAACGGTAAATACACCATTATCATAGCTACTCAAATGAGAAGCGCAATATAGACTTCTTACCCCGGTTTCTGAAAGCAGAGCCCAGCCTTTTTCACCTACCCGAAAAAGGCTTGGAAAAACATAGCCTTCCGTAAATGTGTTTTTTTCAATAGGTGCATCAGTTTCGTAACCACTTTCATAACTAGGAGAGGTGCGGGCAAATCCGCCCATAGGCCCCATCATATTTGAAAGAAAGGAAGTAGTAAATGAAGGAAATCGAAACCCGGTGACTTCTTTTTCTATCACACAGGCCATTGTTTCTCCCCATTTAGGTAATTCATACCTGAATGCAATATCATTGTTGCTAACCTGAAATAAAATCGAAATTCGTTTTTTTTCGGAATTTGAAAATGTGCATTTTAAGGTGTTTGCTTGGTACCGGATATATGACTGCTTGATTTTAGCCTGAGTGTATTCCTTGTCAACTTTTCCAGCGGTTGACTCAATATAACTCATGCCGGAACTAAAGTCACCTTCATTTATGATTAATCCAAGCGGGGAGTTTTCAAGGATAGTTTCCCCTTTGTATGTAACGCTATATATGGGTTTTCCATTTTCGATTGATATGTTTAACTCTAGGTTTCCGTCAGGACCGGATACCATTATTTCGTTTTGTGAATATAATGCTGAACAATTTAGAATACAGCACAAAAAAATTAATTTTCTCATTTTATATTCCTCCTTTTACATTAATTAATATTTTGGTAACTAGACCCGGATTTTCATCCCAGAATTTAAAAGCTTCGGGAACCTGGTCAAAGGGAAAGATTTTTGTAATTAGATTTGAGTAAGGCTTTTCCTTGCGTTTAAACATTTTAATAACAGAAGGAAAAACTCTTAGGGCATTGCGCGAACCATATATATTAAGCTCTTTACGAACAATTAATTGAGAATTGAAATGAACTTTTTCTTTCGAATATCCGATTGATATTACTCTGCCGGCAAAAGAAACAGCTTCGAGGGCCAGAACAAAGGTTGCCGGATTGCCAGCGGCTTCTATTACAACATCTGCACCTTCATTTTTTGTTAACTCCATAATTGTGGCAAGTGCGTCCTCCTTCTTACTGTTAATGATGTAGTTTGCACCAAAAATTTTTGCAATCTCCAGCTTTGTATCGTCAATATCCAGGGCAATTACACTAGCCCCTTTTCTGACTGCGGAACATAAAGCGCCTATTCCTATAGTACCGCATCCAATGAGTAATACGGTATCTGTCTCTCTTACTTCCCCGCGGTTTGCTCCGTGATATCCGACACTCATGGGTTCCACCAGTACCAGTTCCTGAAGCGATAATTTTTCGTTTGTGAAAATTTTATCATATGGAACTCGAATTTTTTTTGTAAGAGCTCCATTACGTTGTACACCCAGTGTCTGGTTAAACTCACAGGTATTAATGCGACCGGAACGACATGCCGGGCAAATACCACAGTTGGTATAGGGAGATACTGTTGCTTTATCGCCTGTTTTAAAAGAATCAGGCACCTGGCTTCCTTTGTCAATAATTATCCCGCTTATTTCATGGCCGGGAATCCGGGGCAAAGTTACCAGGGGCATCAGTCCGCGATAAGCACTTAAATCGCTTCCGCATAATCCGATGTAATGTACTTCAAGCAGTATCTCATTTGAATCAATGACCGGTTCATCTATCTCAATTTCCTGAATCTTTTTTTTAGCTGTAATAGCAAAAGCTTTCATTATTTATAGTTTAAGCTGATACACTCGTATTGCATTTTCACCAAGGATTTTATTTTTATCCTCATCAGAAAAAGTTTCGATATAGTCTAATACTACTTTCATAACTTGTTTATACAAACCGGCAACCCTGCATACGGGCCAGTCCGATCCAATCATCAAACGGTCAGGGCCAAAAGCGGCAAATATAATATCGAGATATGGAATTAAATTCTCTTGGTCCCAGTTTTTCACATTGGCCTCGGTTACCATTCCGGATAATTTGCAGTATACATTTTTGGACCGGGCAAGTTTTTCAATATCCTCCCTCCAGGGGGATACTTTCTTATGCTTTATTAGAGGCTTGGCAATATGGTCGAGAACAAAAAGCTGTTCGGGAAACCGGCTGACAAATTGAATCGCGTTGGGTAAATGTCGGGGGAAAATAAGAATATCGTAAGTTAATCCAAATTTTTTCAGACGTGCTATACCGTTTAAGAAATCTTTCCGGAGTATGAAATTATCATCAGGTTCATCGTGAATAACATGCCGAACCCCAACCAGTTTTGGGTGACCGGAGAATTGAATTAGTTGTTCCTCCACTTCGGGAGAACATAAATCAACCCAACCTACTACTCCTTTAATAAAGCTATTCTGTTCTGCCAGATTGAGAATCCATTCGGTTTCCTCCGGTGATTGACGTGCCTGAACTGCTATTGATCCATCGAATCCGATAGAAAGAAGTTCTGTTTGCAATTGGTCAGGCAAATAATTTTTTTGAAGAATTCTCATTTCATCGGATATCCAGGCATATTCGGATGGATTGTAAATCCAGAAATGCTGGTGACTGTCAATTTTCATTTTTTAAATGCATTGTTCAAGTTTGAAAATCCTTTCTATCAGTTGCCATTTTTCATCAGCAGTTGCGCCGTCAGATGAATGCTGGAATTTTGACATTTGTTTTTCCCATTCTGACTGACGGGGTTTCTTTGCCAACTCGACCATTGCCTTGTCATGTTCGAAGTCAGGTACAGTATCCATGATCATAAAAAGCCGGTGTCCGGCCAGATAAATTTCCATGTCCAGGATTCCCACTTCACGAATACCCCGGGTAATTTCAGGCCAGGCATGGCCTTTGGCATGTGCTTTTTTGTAAGCAGCAATCAGTTCCGGGTCGTTACGTAATTCAAGCGTTTTGCAGAAACGCTTGAATTTGGTATAGGAGGTTTTTTCATTGTATTCCATGACTTATTTGTATTTCGGTTTACAGTTCCAGATAAGGATATTCTTTACTGATTAATCCTTTTTTTACCATTTCAGCATAAAATTCTTTCGGGATTTTGGCAAGAACAGATTCTACATTATCCTTAACCCGGTCAGGATTCGACGTATTAAGTGAAACGGCTGATACCCCCGGGGGAGTCATTCCGAAATTGACACAGGCTACCGCCGGAGAAACAGTGTACTTTTCACAAAGGGCATAGAATGTTTTACGCCATTGAAATTTCAGGCCATTGGTTTCAGGCGTGATTAATTTGT
>JASFVU010000021.1:0-11792 GCA_050049665.1 Bacteroidales bacterium
TTTTCAGCCCAAAGGAAAATCAAATACAGAGATCATGCGTTTCTGCCAGTCGTTCATGCTTGAACTATGGAAGATCATTGGTCCCGAGACCGATGTTCCGGCGGGAGATATTGGTGTAGGCGCACGGGAGATAGGGTACCTTTTCGGAATGTACAAAAAACTGACCCACGAGTTCAGTGGTATTCTCACAGGCAAAGGGATCCACTGGGGGGGCAGCCTGATACGGCCTGAAGCCACCGGGTTCGGTGCAGTATATTTTGCAAAGGAAATGCTTGGCACCAGAAAAGAAAAGATCGAAGGCAAAACAGCAGCGGTTTCGGGTTTTGGAAACGTGGCATGGGGTGCGGTGACAAAATTAAATCAGCTGGGAGCCAAAGTGATTACCCTTTCGGGCCCTGATGGTTATGTTTATGATGAAAAAGGGATCAGCGGCAAAAAGGTAGACTACATGCTCGAGCTGAGGGCCAGCAACGAAGACATCATTGAACCCTATGCTCAAACCTTTAAGTCCGCCCAATTTGTGCCGGGAAAGCACCCCTGGGAAGTAAAATGCGATATTGCCATGCCCTGTGCCACCGAAAACGAACTGAATGAAGCCGATGCCGGAGACCTGGTCAGGAACGGATGTATCTGCGTATGCGAAGGGGCCAATATGCCCAGCACACCCGAAGCGGTAGATATTTTTCAGGAAAACAAGCTGTTGTATTGTCCGGGCAAAGCTGCCAATGCCGGAGGAGTTGCCACATCCGGCCTTGAAATGACACAGAATGCCATGAAGCTGCAATGGCCCTCGGCAGAAGTCGATCAGCGTCTGCACCAGATCATGGAGTCGATTCACGAAGCCTGCAGACACTACGGACACCATTCCGACGGATACATCGATTATGTCAAAGGGGCAAACACGGCAGGTTTTCTGAAAGTGGCAAATGCCATGATCGACCAGGGGGTTGTATAGCAGGTTACATTGTTCTGCTTATTTTCCGGGCTACCTGACTGTAAACGGCATCCCGGAGATCGTCATAAGACTGCTTTACCGGGTAGACAGGCTGCAGAAATGCCACATCCACCCTGCCGAATAACCTCGGAAACATCCGGCCAGGAGGCGTGAGCCTGAACGAACCGTTTATGGCTACCGGTATAACCGGGATATTCAACTCCCTGCTGAGTATGGCGAATGTCTTCTTAAAAGTTCCCAGCTTACCGTCTCTCGACCGGGTGCCTTCCGGAAATATAATGATATTCTTTCCTTTTCTGAGTACCTCGGCAAGTTTCTGAATGGATGTTTTCAGGTCGTTGTTGATGTCCATCAGAATGATGTTGTTTTTACCTGCCAGGGATTTCATCCAGTTGCGGGGCCAGTGTTTTTCCTTGGCATATACGTAGGTATTCTTCATGATATGCGAACGCAGGAATGAAGCAACTATGAACCCGTCCAGGAAACTCTGGTGATTAGGGGCCAGGATAAAAGGCCCTGTTGATATGTTTTTCTTTCCTTCCGCCTTTATCCTGAAAAATGTATTCAGCAGCAGCCTGGAAATGAAATTCAGGAACCTGAGTGAAAATCCGGGGCCGGGAACGTGAAAATGTATTTTCTCCTTCAGGATGTCCGACCAGTTGACCAGGTCGAATTTTACTTTTGTCTTTTTATCTCTTACGTATTCGCATAATACAAGCAATGAAGGAAATTCGGAGAATTGCTGTTCCGAGATGGAAACCCCGAAGGTGTTCTCTATAAAAACCTGGAGCGTGACTTTCCCGAGAGAATCCAGGGCAATGTCCATTTCGATATGATCGGTGGCATAAACTTCTTCTTCCGTTTCTTCCTGCAGGAATTTTTTAATGGCCCTGTACTCCTTAAAATCCGGTTCTTCGATGTCCGGATTTCTTCTTTGACCTCTCTGAACGGCTATTTCTGCTAATTTGAACCGCTGCAGTTTGCTCAACCTCGTTTTTGGCAGTTCCTGTACTGAAACAGAGAATTTCATCAGCTTCTTATAGGAAGAAGCCGTCCTGTTGTACCGGTCGATCACTTCCCAGCGAATATATTCTTCATGGTTCTCAATGCCGTCTGCTTTCATTTTCGCCAGGTCGGGCACGATCAGTACCTGGAGAACATTGTGGTGAAGAAAGACCCCTGCTTCTTTTACATACGCTGACATCTTTCCCAGTTTCTGTTCTATCTCCGCCGGATTGATGTTCTTTCCGCTCGGCAAAACAATGATCTCCTTCTTTCTTCCCGTGATGTAGATCGCCCCGTTCTTATCTATGTATCCCAAATCGCCCGTATAAAGCCAGCCGTTCTTTACAATTTCCTTTGTTTCTTCCGGCCTGTTGTAATAACCCTGCATGATGTTCCTCCCCGAAGCAACGATCTCCCCGTCATTTATCTTCATCTTCATGCCGGGGATCGCCTGTCCGGTAGATCCGGGGATATACCCTCCCGGCCGTGTAAATGCGATCATGGGTGCCGCCTCGGTCATGCCATACCCTTCCAGCAGTTCAAAACCCAGCGTATAAAAATCATTGGCTATCTCCTTTCCCAGGGGAGCCCCGCCGGAAACCATGTACCGGATATTCCCTCCGAATTTTTTGTGGACAGCGGCGAATACAAACCTCGAGAATTTCATGGACCTCAACGATCCTGCCAGCCTGAAAAGCCACTTTGTGACAAGGCTTTTGCCGATCTTGTCCAGGATGCCTTTCCGGATGGTTTCATAAAACCTCGGGACACTGATGATAATGGACACCTGATTGTCGTTCAGCGTAGCCATGATATCATCGGGTTTCATGGAAGGAGAAACAGCAATGGCAGCACCCACATACAGAGGCATTATCAGGGTTCCCATCAATGGAAAAATGTGGTGCAGAGGAAGCAGCATCATAACGGTGGCATCGGGTGTGATGATCTTCACATCGCTGGTGACTGCCCTGATATTGATCAGCAGATTTTCAAAAGACAGCATAACGCCCTTGGGACTGCCTGTGGTACCCGAAGTATAGATGATCACTGCCGTTTTGTTCCGGTCGGCTCCGATCTTCCTGCTGGCTGATCTGCGAAGGCCGGTACTCTTCAATTCTTCAAATACCTTTATTTCAGCAGGGGTCCCTGTTGTTGCCGTACTCTCACGGATCACTTCCTTCAGTCCGCGGGAAACAAAAATAACGGACGGACGGCAATCGTTAAGGATAAAGGCCACATCATCGCCGGCCGCCATAAAATCAATGGGTACGGGAATTCCACCCAGCATCCATGTGGCATAAAAAGCATAGATCCATTCCAGCCTGTTTTCGGAATAGATAACTACCCGGTCTCCTTCCGAAATGTTAAGGTGCCTCGTAAAATCATGTATGTTTTCCAGTAACGCGTTGTAGCTTATCCTCTCCTTTCCTGCAATAATCGCAGTCTTGTCTTGCAGCTTTATCATATTATATGAGTAAATCAGGCCCTGTGTTCCCGATTATCCGGCCCTAAGCTAATGAAAAAAATCATATCCCGGCAAACCTGATCATTTCATAATGGTAATGCCTGATCGCATGATTTTGTTCAAACAAATGAAAGAGGGTATCCAAAAAGCAGAGAACAATCTTCTTAAAGAGAATATTTTTACTTCGTGAAACTCAGTGTCTTCTTTGTGATTCTCTGCCTTTGCAGGCCGTAGTCTGCTTCGGCAGACGAAGGTCTGTTTAACAGCCAATTATAGCTATGACACAAAGTTACTCAAAGTAGACACAAAGAGATACAAAGACTTTTTGGACACCCTTTGCAAAATGGATATGTTACAGGATGTTTTTAAGCTATTTCACACAAGGTTTCCTCTTGCCATGAAATAAAATCCGATTGCTGCCGTCGTGAAATTGCCGATGATGCTTGCCAGGCTAATCCCTCCCGTAAACATCAGGATGACCGAGAGCACCAGGAGCACCAGCCCCGAGATCACTGTCATGGAGTGCTTTTTCAAAAAGCCGCCCACTACCAGAAGGATAGCAAAAATGACCATTGCCAGGGCAAGAAAATAATACGCATTGTCAAACGAAAATGAAAGTGCCGTACTCAAAAATTGCGTGTAAACAATCAGTGCAACGGCAATTCTTAACAGCCACTTTGCCAGTGGCACTAGGCTTCTTATAGGTTCCATAATTCAAGGATTTAATGGGTTCATAAAATGGTTAAAGGTAAAGTATCGTAATCATGGAATTAAAAATACAAAAATCGCAGGATATGAAATGACCTGTCCGTAAAAACCGAAACTTTTACTCCCCGGCAAACCGTTTGAGGTTGTTTTTCCCGAAGTTCCATTCCGGGGTACGCAGAATTTCTCCGAAATCTGCCGCATACCATGGGCTGAGCTGTTCATTGCCGGAATTTTTCAATACCTGGAGTTCCTGGGCAGGCATGTAACTCTGGGCCAGCAGAAAGACCTTCCTGTCCTCCTTGTCCGTTGCCATGTCCACGATGATCACCGCATGGCCCGGCGAACCACCCCGAATAAATACATCGCCTGTCTGAATGTCGCTGATAGCTGCGGGCTTCAGTTCCTTTGACAGCGATATGGTGCCGGCATACATGAACACCGTCTCCAGGTAGTTCCAAAAGTCGCTGTACGTATCCGATGGCTTTGCCGTCTGTACCCACCAGGCCTTGTTGCCATCGACCCGGACCCTTTTCCCTTTCATCCATTCGGAGTAATCAACACGAAAACCATTGGTGAAATTAAAATGGATCTGATCATGCCGGTCCTGACCATACAGGTATTCTGCCCGGAGGCGTATCACGGCATCGGCGCACTGGTGCAGGTCCCTTGTGCCGATGTCCATATCGACCACGGCATCATAAACTCCTCGGTTTTCTTTGATCTCTCCGTTGTAAAGCTTCACTTCCGCACCACGAGGCTTCAGTGGCAGGTTGCGCAGGAAGTATTGAAATGAATGGTTGTCCTCCACTGCTCTTTCAAAGCCGGGAGGAGGTATGAATCTTGTGCATATGGTCGTTCCCGCAGGGTTTATGAGCGTACCAGTCGCCCTGGACGAAAGACTGTCCTCATTACCGGAAAGCTGATCCCCTGCCGGCTGTGCACAGGCAAAGACCAGCATCAGGGCCGCTAAACAGGAAGCTATCGAAAGCTTAAACAACATAGTATATCATTCAATTTATACAAAAGTACGGTGAATTTACCGGGTTTCAAACCGGCCTCTATCTTTCAAATTACACACTCCGGCCTTGTCATACCTCCACAAGGATAATTAAAAGGTTTTCCAATCTGTCACTCCGGGCCCCGGTAAAACCGCTGAAGGCATTTTACTACCGGATCATACTTCGACTCCCGCTCAGTATGACGTATACCTTATATGACCATACAAGCAACCATTTTTTTGTATCTTGTGAGATAAAAATTGTTGCAATACATCAATAAGATCATGCAGCAGAGGTATTCGTAGCCAAACAGGATAAACAGTCCGGTGAAAAATGAAAGAAGCCGATATTCTATACAACCGATACAGTAAAAAGATATACAACCTGGCGTACAGGATGACAGGGAACAGGGAAGATGCAAATGATATTACCCAGGAAACGTTTATCCGGGCATTCAAATCGCTTGATCGGTTTAAAGGCGAAAGCCATATCTATACCTGGTTGTATAAGATTGCCAGAAACAACTGCTTCCGGTTCCTGGAAAAAAAGAAAAAGACTACCTTCTTATCCCTTCAGGAGCTTATTGATAAGACAAGCTCCCCCGTTTCCGGGGAAATCCCGGAAACAGAAAAACGTCACTACATAAAACAAGTCAAGGACGGCTGTTTATCAGGCCTGCTGCGTTGTCTTTCCCTGCAGCAGCGACTGGCATTTATTCTGCATGTTCTGCTTGAGGTGCCATTGGAACAGGTAGCAGGCATAGTTGAAAAATCAGAGAATGCAACACGGATACTTGTCCACCGTGCCAAACGAAACATCAGGGATTTTCTGTGCAACAACTGTTCGCTCTATGATCCTGAAAACACCTGCCACTGTGAAAATATGATCGATTTTTCACTGAAACAGAACTGGATCGGAAAAGATGATATGATGGTTCCTGTTGAACAGATTGAATCGGAGATCAGGACTCTGAAAAGTGTGGTCGGTCTATATAAAACGTTAGAGGATATAACACCGGCAAACGGGTTGGACAAACACATTCAAAGATTATTAACCGATAAAGAAAATTTTTCGATTTTTCATGATAAAAAGGTGAAATAAACTTCTGATCATGGTATCTAAACAATATGTTTAACCATAAATCAGGAGAATATAATCATGTCAAAAAAATGCATCGCAGTTCATCTGCCTGTTGATCTGCTTGACAGGATCAACGAACAAAAAGCAAAAACAGGTCAGAGCCAGAGCGGATTAATAACCGGCCTGATCGAAAAGGGCCTGGGATCTTCAAGTCATGAAAACGCTTTTGGCAAGCTATTTTTCTTTGTCAAAGTAAGGATAGATACAGCCAAAATGACAGAGTTCGGGCAAAAGCTTCAAAACGGTGAGATCGACACAAGTCATACAATAATGACCTACTGCATTAAAGACGATCCGGCTGTCGGACTGAGTTTCTGGCATGCCGACAGTCAAAAGAGCTTTGAGGATGTTTTTGCCCAACACAGGGTTTACTACAAAGAAGTAACGGAAGTAATCCCGGTCATTACACCCATGGATTCCATGAAACTGATCATGGAAAACCTACAGAAGCTATAATGCCAGGCTGCCAGTCTGCATATAAAATCCGGCTCTGCTGATCATGGACTGTAAAGAATGATCATGCAGAGTCCGGGTTAAACCGGGAAGAGCTTTTTACTACCGAATCCTACTTCGACTACCTGCCCGAACGATACGTTCGGACGGGTGTACTCCCAAAAATGAACTACCCCGCCGTGCTTCTCCTTCGTAGTTTTACTACAGAGAAGGAGTTCCGTTGCACGCTGTCGCTGAAGCTTTAGCGACTTGCTTCGCCGAAGCTTCGCGAAGGCACAGTAGATGCCTGAAGCTTTGGTGCAAGCAACAAGCAGACGGGGTATCATAAATGTATAATGTTTTTCAATTCGTCCCAGGGAGCGGGGAATAAGACCCTATCAAATCCCGATTGCTTCGCATCGGGATCAGTTCGACTACATAATTTCAGTTCATCCCGACAATTCGGGATTCCTGAAATTACAGTTTTACTGATTCAAAAAAAACAGGATTTTGATCCGGAAAATAAATATAACATATTAACTTACCTGAAAAATTCTATGCAAAAGATCAGAAAAGATCATGAACTGCCTGAATCGGTTGTTAAGTGGGGTTGGAAATATCACCATATCGGCATCCCGACAAACAGGATCATGCCGGATGAAAAGTACCTGCCCCACTTAAAATTTTACGTTTCAGGATTTGACACAAGTCCGTTCGGGATCGAATGGATGCGGTTCGATGATGATTGTCCGTTTCCCGATCTGATCAAAACAGTCCCTCATATTGCTTTTGAGGTTAACGATATCGATCAGGCACTGAATGAACATGATTTTGAGATCATTTCAGAGCCCGGTATACCTTCCGATGGAGTAAGAACTGTCATGATCAGGCACAACGGAGTTCCGGTTGAACTGATCGAATTTAAAAAGAATAAATAATACAGAATGAAAACAGCTCTGATTGTTATTGTCCTGATCGTTGCCATAATGATCGTGCTGTACCTCATATTCATCGGGAATGCTAAAAAACCGGAACCCCGTATTGTTAAGCTTGACAAGCCGATCAGGTTGATCGGACTGGAAATAAAAACCAGTGACAAAGCCATATACAAGGATATCGGGAAAGTCGCAGCGAAATTCAACGCCATCAGGAAAAAAAATCCCATTCCCCATTTAAAGGAACCGTGGGCTGCGGTAAACATCAGCAAAGATTATGATCCGGTAAAAAAAACGTTTACCTGCATCGTCGGGGATGTTGTAACAAAAGCCGGCACCATTCCTCCCGGGTTACAATACTATGAAATTCCTGCAATACCGTATGCTGTATTTCCGATCAGCCCAAAAAGCAAAATAGCCTGGGGCATAACCATGGGAAGAATGAAACGGTTTATTTACCTGGAATGGCTGCCGGGATCCGGTTACGAACCGTCCGACCTCATCGGTGATTTCGAATTGCATGATGACAGGAGTCTTGGCAAACGTCCCGAGATCAGTCTGTATGTCGCTTTAAAAGAAAAGCAGTAAAGATTACAATAAATACAATAACAAAATCTGAAACATGGAAATACTGAACCAATTATCATCCGCACTTGGCGATAAATCCGAACGCTCAAACCGGCTTGTTGCCGGGCAATGCATAAAAGATCCCGAATTGCTCAACAGTATTGCAGCCGGATTTGAAAGCAAAGACAGGAAACTTCAGTCCGATTGCATAGAAGTTTTTACCATGATCTCGGAAGATCACCCTGATCTGATCGCTCTGTATGCAGATAATGTAGTGCCTTTGTTATCCAATAAAGAGACAAAGACAAGATGGGAGGCTGCCCATACCCTTTCGTTTATTGCACATAAAATCCCCGAAATTATATTTTCCATATTACCTGAATTGCAGGAGTTGGCAGAAAAAGACAAAAGTACCATCGTACGTGACTATACCATTGATGCAATCGCAAATTATGCAAAGATCGATGCCGGTACATCAGAAAAAGCGTTCGGAATACTAAAATCAGTCCTGGAAATGTGGAATGAGAAACATGCAAAACAGGTTTTTAAGGGATTCATCAATATTATTGATAATAATCCCGCTTATAAAACGGAGATCGGTAAAATTGCAGAGTCATACCTTGACGCTAAAAAGAAAGTCGTGGCAAGCGAAGCGAAAAAAATAATGAAACGGATTGAAAATTAATCTGTACCTCGTAAAAAGGTAAGATACCAAAGTATTGAGACCGTTTTTCGGTCCGGCTTATTTGTCTGGGACGAAAAATGAAATTTATGCAATCTTTTACGCAACGTATTGCCTGTTTATTGCATCTTTTCGAAATAAAGGCCTTTTGCTATGAAAAAATTCGGTCTTATACTGCTTATTGTCATAGCAAGTTGTCAGAAAGAAGATGAAATTATCAGCAAAACAAGAGACGACTTTTCCGGAGTTTATTGTGGTGAGCTGATATCAACAAGAGGAAGCTGGCGGCCGGTTCATGTTGTTGTCTCAAAATCGGATACCGACAGTGCAGCGATTATTTTTGAAGATTTTTTCAATGGCCGTGACGTGGAAGCCATCGTAGACGGCTATCATCTTCATATACCCGAACAGGCATTCCGGTTTTCGAACCATAATGGTCCTTTCGGGGGCACGTTCTATTACACATTGTACCTGTCCGGAAACGGATCCCTTGATATAGACACACACTACATGCAGATCCATTTTATCTGTAAAGAAATATCGGAAGACACGCAGGAAAAAATCAGTCTTAGTAAAGCAGAACTATATGATCCCGATTATTATTCCTGTACAGGAACATATACCGGAGACAGTGTAACCGTAGTCGTCACCTCTGTCAATGACAGTTTGTTCACTTCCATTACATTCCAGTGTGACGACATTCCGAAAGGCTGGAAAAACATAAAGACCCGTGATGAAACGTGTTATTTAAACTTTTTGGCTGACAGCATTAACGACATCGCTTCGGGGGAAGTTTACAGATTATCCGGAAGCGGTCTTAAAGTGGGAAACCGGATTGAATTTTCAATTCGCGCTTATTATCATGGCGTTTCACCTCTTCTTTTTTATGATTTTTCCGTCACAAAAACAGATTAATGAATAGCAGGCTGAAAGATCATGGAAAGTATCCGTGAGATTTGAACAAGAATGATCCGTCAGATGTTACCCGGAAAAAAAACTATGCAGCCGGACAACATCAGAATATTCATTGCCGCGGTGTTTATTTTACTTTCAGGAACCTGCCAGTCTCACGGCAGGCAGACGGTAAGCGAACCCGACACCATAATGGCTCCGCCATTCCTTGCCCATAGCAGTCGTTTTATGATGGCTTTGTTTCACCTTAAAGCAGAAAAAGTCAATAAACTATTGCCGGAAGGCATAGTTGCCATAGAAAACAAAGACGGGATGGTTACGGCAACGTTTGAAATGTATGAAACCGACCGTATTTACGGATTACCAAATTACAAAGTTGCCTTTATCGTTGTTGATGTTTCGGGGCACAACAGCAGGGATGATACTCCCGGACATTTTGCCGTTTGGGGAAATACGGACTCAAAAGCTGCATCGGAATATTTTTATTCCCATTTCGGTTTGCCGTTCAGCTACACTGAACATATGACCCTGAAAACAGACGGCAAAAAATACACGGGCACTATCGGTCTGCAGGGTGAGGAAAAGATACGGATCGGGCTCGAGATCCTTCCCGGTCAGCCTTTTTCAGGAAGTGGCATTGTCAATATGGTGGGCAAAACAGAGGATGGTATTATTGCCATATCGGAAGTACTCTGGTTAAGCAACGGTTATAACGGATATCTGCAAACGTTCGACGTTGACCCTCAGGGGAGATCCTGTTCTGGAATTAATGAAAGATGCTGTTCCTTTCTGGACGATGATAAGCATTGATCAGATCTTCTCCTACTCAAAACCAGTTTTAAGTAAGCAGTAACTTTGCTCAGAATAAAGTGAATCCTGCACAATTAAGTAAAAGCAAAATTGTTAACCGTAACAGGACAAAAAGGAGCGTCCTGTAAAAGGATGTTCGTATAACTCCCTTTCCGCCGGAAGTGATCAATGCATCTCACTTTTTTTGTAACTTGCCGGATAAAACCAAAGCAATGACCCCAGGCAACCCGCGAAACAAACGTATCAGTCGCTAGCCCCGGTAACACGTAAAATGAATCATAAGACCGACACGGAAAAGGCAAAAAGATCATGCGTGGAATATTATGACCATGCCTATCATGATTATTATGATAAGTTTCAGGATGAGTTAGACAAAAAACCTTACGATAAGGACTTCTTAACCCGTTTTATTTCCCTGCTTGATAAAAATGATAAGATCCTTGACATAGGGTGTTGTTCGACTGCCCAGCAGGCAAGGTTCTTCCGCGATAACGGATTTCACGTGACAAGCATTGACCTTTCTGAAAAATGCATTGCGACAGCCAGGCAACATTTTCCCGGCATTGATTTTATTCAAATGGATATGCTTAACATGAATTTTGACAATGATTCATTTCACGCAATCAATGCTTTCTATTCCATTATTCACATTCCGGATGAAAAACTCAACGGATTATTTTCCGGTTTTAACCGGATCCTGAAATTAAACGGGAAAATTGCCATAACTGTGCATGCAGGAGATTTTTACGGATACTATAACGAAAACGAAACACCTGTATTCTTTCGCACATTTGATCAGAATGATCTGAAGCATTATCTCGACAAATACGGATTTAACATCCTGGAAATTGAACAAAGACAACCAATCTATGATTTTGAATTCCAATCGGAGAGAATTTATCTGATAGCGGGAAAAAAATGATCTGCCGGGTATTTTATTTTGTCATACCTTTGAATCCTGCGAATGCACCTGATTAGTACTGAGAGGTGAGAAATGAATAGTGATATTTTGGGTCATTAGGTTGCTTTGTCCACCGTAACCTTGTGAAGGTGAGCCTTGTCCACCGTAACCTTGTGGAGATGGGCTTTGCCGGCCGGACAGGCTTGTTTAAATGTTTAATCGTGTATTCGTGTAATTGATGAATTGGTAAAACTGGTGAACTGATTAAATGAAATATGCGAT
>JASFVU010000401.1:0-3780 GCA_050049665.1 Bacteroidales bacterium
GGATTTGTCGGATTGTTCTCCCTGGTTAAACCCAGATCGGTCGCAACCGTCTGAAAAGCCTCTCTTATAACAGCTGCAAAAAGACTCAGATCTTCATTTCCGGTAATTTCAACAACATTAATCATGTATGAATGATAATCGTTTATCTCCTTTAACCCAACTCATAAATAAGCTTATTGTTTTTGGATGCCTTGATCTCTTCCATAAAACCGTCAACGATCTTCTTCATCTTTTCGAGTTCCTTCGAATCTTCGATGTGAAGATCATCGTTCCCCCGCTTATCAAGCACTTCCATTACATAACCAATGGTAAGATTCTCAACATCCTGTCCCGGCTGATAAGCTCCCTCCTTTACACTTTTGGTAACGGTTTCGGAAATAATTCCTGTCTCCTGCAATTCATAAAGAATTTCGCGGATAAGACGCACGGGAAAATCCATCTTTTTTGCCAGCTGTTCGGCTGTCAATGGAACATCTCCGTTTCTGAAGTTTACGATGATCTCCTTCAGCAATAACATAGTTACCGTACGTTTGAAATGATTGCTGATATTAAAGGATTCCGATTCAGCCTCATAATGTTCTACATTCTGGTTTGCAAAAGCCACTTCTGCTCCAAACAGGACAATCAACCAACTGAGCTGCATCCACATCAGAAACAAAGGCAAAGCGGCAAAACTTCCGTATATCGCTCCGTAACTGGTAATGGAACTCTGAAAATAAATGTAGCCCCATTGAAGAAACTGGAACATGGTGCCAGCGATCAATCCTCCTATAAAAGCAGATTTGAAATTCACTTTTGTATTCGGCATTATGATATAAAGCAACGTAAAGACCAGCCAAATAAGAACATACGGTATCAGACTGACCAAAAAACTCAACAGCGGACCAATATAGCTTAACAGGGGAAACATCTCGGAGCTGTCTTTGATCTGATTGGAGAGAAAAAGAGTAAGGCTGCTGGAAACAAAAAGCAAAACAGGGGTGATCACAACAAGAGAAATATAGTCGCTCAGTTTGCGTGACATAACCCGCGATTTCTTGATCTGCCAGATATCATTGAATGAACTTTCGATGTTGCCCAGCAACTTCATAACTGACCACAGTAATATAACAATCCCTACCCCGGCGATCACTCCTCCTTTGATTCTGGTGAGGTAGTTTTCCACAAACTTCAATATCCAGCTCATGACTTCTTCCTGTCCCGAAAAATTTTCAAGTATCTGTTCTTCCAGAAAAGTGCTGAACCCAAAACCATTGGCAATGCCGAATGCCATGGCAATAATGGGAACGATGGAAAACAACGTATAGTACGTAAGTGCTGAAGCTCTTAACTGAACCCTGTCCTCATTAAATCCTTTAAAAGCCAGTGCAAATATCCTGATCTGCCTGATAAGAAACATCTGACTCGGAGAGTATGCTTTGATCGGACCCTTTAAAAGCTCTTTCGAGAATATTTTTTTCAGAAATGTTTTCATAGCTGTTTTCTTACGTAATTGTTTATAAATATATCATTTTACGGATAATAGTTATATGTGTTTCTCATACTTTTGTTTTGTGCAGATTGAAAACTTGTTTTGAAACATGGGCAACTTTGTTGATCTAACAGGAAAAAAGATACTGGTTGTTGAGGATGACGATATGAATTATGTCTACCTGTCGCAGATATTCAAACTGACAAAAGGAGAATTCTTCAGGGCCAGGACCGGACAGGAAGCTTTGGAAATGGCGCAATCCGGTACGTATCACGTCATATTGATGGACATCCAGTTGCCTGACATCAGTGGAAACAAGGTAACAGCAAAGATCAGGGAATTTAATAAGACGACTCCCATTATCGCCCAAACTGCTTCACGTACTCCCGATGAAATTGATGAAGCGCTGAATGCAGGCTGTACGGAAATTTTGGTTAAACCTTTTACAATAGACGATTTTTCGAAGGTCATGGAAAAATACAATAACTGACCGACCATCTCCTGTTTAAAAGATTGTTTATAGCGTAAACGTCTCATTCCCGGCCTCCCTCCGGCTTTTCGGTGTAATTTCCTTTTCTTCAGTTACCAGATCCGCTTTTATACCTTTTTTATTCATGGTTATGATTTCCTTGACCCGGTCGACAGGAACGGGTATGAGATGTTCCGGAGAATTCTTGTCGTACGAATAATACATGATCCGTTTCAAAATATCCGTTTTATGATGGAATGCCACACCACCAATGGTCTCAAGTTCAAGAAGTACTTTGGGGATCTCCTCCCTTGCTTCCATATATGAATCCAGTTCATACATAAGGCAACACTTGAGTTTTCCGCATTGTCCCGCCAGCTTTTGAGCGTTCGCCGGTAATTCCTGCACCCTGGCAGCATTAAGAATAACCGAATGGAACTCTGTTTTCCAGCTTGAACAACAAAGTTCACGACCACAGGAACCGATCCCTCCGATTCTGCCCGCTTCCTGGCGTACACCGATCTGCTTCATTTCCACTCTCACCTGAAACTCCCTTGCCAGAATTTTTATCAATTCCCTGAAATCCACTCTTTCATCAGCTGTATAATAGAATATAGCCCTTGACATGTCTCCCTGGTATTCCACATCACTCAACTTCATATCCAGATTTAACTCCCTGACTATTTTCCTCGTTTTGATCATCGTTTCATCCTCAATTGCCAGCGCTTCTTTCCATTTTTTGATATCGGCCTGTGTTGCTGTCCTGTAAATATTCCTGATGTCATGCCGGTCAATATCAATGCCCTTAACCTTCAACTGATGCCATACAAGGCTGCCGTTCAGCGAAACCGTTCCTATATCGTGACCGAATTTTGCTTCCACCGCTACCACATCACCTTTCCGTATGCGTAACCGTTTATTGTTCCTGAAATATTCTTTTCTTGTATTTTTAAACCGAACCTCAACAAGGTTATCTTTTCCCGGCCTGTTTTCATATTTTTTGAGCCAATCCGTTACGGTCAGTTTAGTATAGCCCTCTTTAACATCCAATCCTGCCCCATCCCTGCCACGTTCAAACACTCCTCTTGACGTACATCCCTTACAATTGTGCATATTATTTTTATTTATACTAAATTAACTTTACAGCAAATATATTCTTTTCAGGATCAATTTTTAATGATTTCTTGATTTTTGAGCGGGCCATTGGAACGCAGCGGCATGAGATCATTGCGAAAAACAATCAGGATAGACTATCTTTACTCAGGTTTTGACATGAAAAATATCAGCCTGACATGAAACCAGAATATAATCCGGATAAAGGCCGGTACGGGGATATGATTTACCGGCGAAGCGGAAACAGCGGAATTAAATTACCGGTTATTTCGTTGGGACTGTGGCATAACTTTGGGTTTGTGGATGACTTTAGCAACTCAAGATCTGTTATACAAAAAGCTTTTGATTTTGGGATCACTCACTTTGATCTTGCCAATAATTATGGTCCGCCACCAGGTTCTGCTGAAGAAAACTTCGGAAAGATCCTTGATCTCGACTTCAAAGGTCACCGTGATGAGATGATCGTATCATCAAAAGCAGGATATTATATGTGGGAAGGGCCTTATGGTGAATGGGGATCACGAAAATACCTGATTGCCAGTTGTGATCAAAGTCTTAAACGCCTGGGCCTTGATTATGTGGATATTTTTTACTCACACAGACACGATCCTGAAACACCGCTGGAAGAAACCATGGGAGCTCTCGATCAGTTGGTCAGACAGGGAAAAGCCCTGTACGCCGGGATCTCCAACTATAACCCGGAACAAACAAGACTGGCTTCAAAAAT
>JASFVU010000303.1:0-4588 GCA_050049665.1 Bacteroidales bacterium
AAAGGACTTTTTATAGGGAATGTTATTGCCCTGGTCTTATGCTTTCTCCAGGATAAATTCCGGTTTATCAGGCTGAACAGATCGTCCTACTTCCTCGATTATGTGCCTGTTAATCTTACGTCCGATATCTTTCTTTTTACAAATCTGGGTAGTCTGATCTTCATCTTTCTGGCCATGTTCCTTCCGGCGCTGATCATCTTACGTGTCGATCCGGTCAAAACCATGCGTTACGATTAAGTCCTATGGAATTCGCTGAAGCCATAAGAAAAGAGCTATCAAAAGAGCTTCCCGGATCGGAATTTCAAAACAGACTGGCCCCCGGGCATACAAGACCCTTCCCCGGACAGAAGGTCAAAGCGGAAGCTGCTGTCTGTTTAATCATCCTTGCCGGAAAATCGGGGAATGAAATAATATTAACAAAAAGAACAACCTATGACGGGCATCACAGCGGACAGGTAAGCTTCCCCGGGGGAAAGCGGGAACAGGCTGATAAATCCCTGATCGATACTGCAATAAGAGAAAGTTTCGAAGAGACAGGGATCAAACCTTCCCGGGAAGGTTACCTCGGAAAATTAACTCCGCTATTGATTCCGGTCAGTGGCTTTTTAGTACATCCCTATGTCTTCATTTATCGTTATACGGATGAAATAACATTCAACATCGATCGTAAAGAAGTCGAATACATCATTTTATCCGACTTAAAACAACTTGTAAAAAAATCTTTGATAAAAAAGACAACATTACGGCTTGATAAGTCTTACTATATCATCACCCCTTATTATGCGATCAAAAATGAAATTGTGTGGGGGGCTACTGCAATGATCCTGTCCGAATTTGTGGAGATTCTCATACGAATACTGAAAAAGAATCCCCGAATTTTATCATAAAAGAAAAGCCCTTAGTCATTTACCGGGTTACCAGATTTTTATAATGTTCATATCTCTTGTAAATACCGGCAACGTAACTGTATGTTTCACTACCCCTGCAATACCCATACTTCACAACCGGATCGGTGTAATATCTGGGAATTGACTTGTTGATCATAAACTGATCCACATTATTCTCCCAGATATCCGGATCGAAACCGTTTTTCTCCGCCAGAGCACGTGCATCAAGTACATGGCCCAATCCAACGTTATAAGAGGCAAGAACAAATTTCTTCCGCTCTTCGGGATCCTTTATCGTGGAAAGCCTGTCATCAAGCCATTTTATAAACATTATTCCCGCTCTTATGTGCTGAGAAGGCTGTGAAGACGGTTCAACGCCAAATCGTTCTGCAGTGTTTGGCATGAGCTGCATTAATCCATAGGCTCCTGCCCAGGACTTTGCGTTTGGATTAAATCTGGATTCCTGGTAAATCATAGAGGCTACCAAACGCCAATCCCACCCGATCTCCGCGCTTTGTTCCTTGATTATTTCATCGTATGGCGAAATAATTCCGGAAGCATTCGTAAAATAATCACTCTCTACTATTTCTGCCGAACGCTTGTTTCTGAAATACTTTTGATAAATTACTGCGTATTTGCTAGTATTTTTAAAATAGGTAAGCCAGTTGTCAATGGACTCCCGCAGATCATCCGCACCCTTATGTACAGCCCAGGCCAGATTCTGAGGAAAGCTTACAGGCATTAACACATCAATATTATTGTAATAGGTCTCATTTACCATGGCTAAGTTCTCATCACATACTGTATAGTCGATCTTCCCTTCGGCGACCATTTTGATCAATTGTTCAACTCCTTCATCCACTTCTCTTATATCAATACTGTCTCCTATTTCATCCGATAAATTATTAAGCCGTCTGGCATAAGCAGAATTCCGCTGAACAAATATGGTTTTGCAGGCAAGGTCCAGCTGATTCCTGATCAGGCTGTCCTTAACGGATGCGGCGCTCATATTTTCCCATTCGTCAGGCTTTCTCTGGATAAGAACCTGGTGAGTCTGAGTATGAGGTACGGTAAAATCCATCATTTCCCGTCGTTCCCTGGTGACAGTAAGATTCACAGCGATCAGATCCACATCGCCATCCTCCAGGAGTTCAAACTTTTCCTGCAGGTCATTATTTGCACTGACTTCCAACTCAACACCCAGGTAATCTGCCAGTTCCTGTAACATCTCAAATTGATAACCCATGGGCTGACCACGGTATATAAAATAATTCGTGGAGTTAAAGTCTGTTACCACGCGCAAAACACCCCGGTCAATTACCTGCTTAAGTCTTGAACTATAATCGTCTCTGTTGGAAGAGTCTGAAACTCTTCGACAGGATATTACCGATAAGAGTATTATGAGTAAAGCAATATATTTCTTTCCTTTCACTGCAATAGAATTAAAATAAAACAGGAAACAACGGGAAGGGAATTAGTTATAGAATATCCATGATATGCCGAACTTTAAAGCAAACTGATTATAGGGATAGTGTATAGCCGAATAATAGTTTTGCTCAAGCCAACCACTATTAAAATGCTGCAACAAAACGAAAAACCTTACACTTTTTATCTTGATTTTTAAAAACGCATCCATAAGAGGGTAATCTCCGATAAGCTGATCGTTCTGAACATAGAAGCGGGATAAAGCGGGAGAATATTCGTATCCGTAAAAACTTGTATTGTAATGTATGTCAAATCCTAGCATTGTTCTTAATTCACCGTTTGTCTTTTTAAACCTGAATGTATGATCAAAGTATGTTGAGTTGTACCAGACTAAATCAGGTAACGGAAGTACATTTTGATTCTCAGAGACCTGATAAACCAGTTTATTGGTAAAAAACAATTTCCATAGTCTGAATGTTTTCTCGACCTCAACAGAAAAATAGTTAATATTCTCACTATAATTCTCAGGAATGGCATCCTCATTAAAATAAATGAAGTTGCTAAAGAAGTAATAATTTCCCCGTAACTCAAACTTGTTTGATGGAGCACCTATTTTGCTTGACAAATGCATTTTATACTGAGGAAGTAAATCCTGTTTCCAGATACAATGATTTGAATAATAATTATTGATTAAATAATCAGGTATCTTGTTTTCGATTATTCCTGCCACATCAAACAGGTATTCTTTCCCCAGAATGCTGATGTTTGAATTCAGCAGGCCGCTAAATTCGGTATTCCCCAGTTTATACCCTGCAAAATATACGGAACCAAAAAACCTCGCTCTCACCCGGTTCCAGAAATTACCATATATGCCTGCGGCTATCCAGGAGTTTGAAACATCATTCTTTTGTCTGATACCTTTCAGGGTGTCTCCGCTCTCATTGACGTATGGCATATCGGGAAGCTGGGATCCTTCAGCAAAATAATTCGAATCCCACGGACTGACAAAGCTGTAATTCTCATAGTCGTAACCAAGTAATCCGTAAACACTGGTCTGTACTTTACCCCTGAGAACTGTTTTAAACTCTAATTGCAGGTTATTGCTGATCTCAACATGTGCAACCGAATCAAGGGTAAATTGTTTGTTGAAGTAAACAGAATCATAGAAGCCCGGTGTAACCGGGTCTGCATCGTCATACGTTTTTGTTGTCCGGTTCACTTTGAATGCATATGTAAGTATGGGTTCAGCAAACGATCCCCCTTTTTTCTTACCGGAGGAGTCTGCTTTTGATGTTAACGTAAACAGTTTTAAGCGCTGGCTGATCAGCAAGTCATAATACCTGATCCTGTTTTCGGCATCAGGTTCCCATTTTGACGCCCCGGATCCCGAAAATGTAGACGATACCTCTGATTTTATGTCCCGGATAAGATAATTGTTTGCCTCAAAGGATGAATCATTGATCCCTCCGTTTTCACTGGCAGCATACCTGTTCAGGTTGAAAACCGTATGAAACATATACCTGTTCCCTGTGTAACTGCCAAATATCCTGAAAGCATTCTTTTTTACCCGGAGATATCTGTATTGTCCCTTTGACTTTATTACATGGTACCTGAAACCGAAATTTATTTTCGAATTTACATTTTGAGTATGAAAAGCCTCAAAGGATTCTTCCCTGTTTACTGATGGTCCGCCATTCGTATAAGTAAGCCTGGAAAAAGGTTTTGTCGTATTATAAAACTGGGTGTTTTCAATCGTTTGAAAATAAGGGAGATAAGGGATCAGGAAAAATGGTTCGTCAGCAAAGATCCTGTCCGGGAAAATGTTTTGAATGGCAGGTGATCCCAAATTGCTCAGAAAAGTATTGCTTATAGAATGGTTGTATATCGGATAAATAATGTGAAAATCGGTCATGCCGGTATCAATATCTGTTTCAACCGGGGTAGAATAAAAATTATGCAGTTCCCAGGCATAGATCAAAGAAGTCGAATCGATCTCAGATGAATCATTCTTTATCTGACCGAATAATCCCGTGCTTAAGAATAAGGCAAATACTGCTGTTATAATTTTCATAATCTCAACCGCTCTGCACAATTATTATACCAACTATACAAAGTTGACAATCGAAGCCGAAGGTAAAAAAAATCCCGGCTCGGGGAATGAACAGGCCGAAAAAAGTAGTGCCTCCGGATCTTATCCCGATCCGTCCGGTTTATGCCATAATTAACCTGACTGTCTTTTACGGCTGCAAGTGTCTGTCTCAAACGGACCGTAATCT
>JASFVU010000125.1:0-7123 GCA_050049665.1 Bacteroidales bacterium
ACACAGGAGGAAAGGATTAAAACCGGAGAGTAAAGGTGGTTTTTTTATTCACCTGTGAATTTACGGCTATACTGCCTTTATGGAGCCTCATGATTTGCCGTGATAAACTGAGACCAATGCCCGATCCGTTCTCTTTGGTCGTATAAAAAGGAATAAATATTTTATCAAGTTCATCGCCTGCTATTCCTTTTCCGTAATCTGTAATGGAGATCTGAAGCCTGCCTTCATAATCGTCATCAACATGAAGTGTGATCCTTTTGCTTCTTTTAAGAAGAGAAGCATCAATGGCGTTGTTAATAATATTGATCAGCACTTGTGTGAGTAACTTTTTATCCGCCAGAAAGCCTGTCTGACCGCTTGAATAATATTGCTCCAACTCAATATTTTCTTCATCAAGCCTGTCTTTCAATAAGAAACAGACATGATTGATCCATTCCTCTATTTTCACTTCTTTAAATACCGGTTTCGGAACCTTGGTTAACCTGCGGTAGTTATCAATAAAATGCATCAGTCCTTTACCTGTTTCTTCAATTACCTGCAATCCCTCACGGGTTTTGTTGATATTGCTTCCACTTTTGCTTAAGTTATCAAAATCCGAACCTGAAGTAAGGAAACGTTGCATGGTATTGCTAAGAGAAGTGATCGGTGCAATGGAATTCATAATTTCGTGTGTCAGTACCCGGATCAGCTTCTGCCATGATTCAACTTCATTCTCTTCCATCTCGGTTTTTATATCATAGAGGGAATAGACCTGGTAGGTCCGGTCACCAAACTGCAAGCTTGAGACTTTAACGGATATCAGCTGAATTTCTTCATCTTTCAATAATTTAAGTGTCCGGCTGTGGCCGGGCTTCAGTTGTATCAGTTCATTGTATACATCATTTCTTTTTTGCTTCAGCAAAATAAAATTTGCCAATGATGTTAATCCCAGAAGATCCAGTGCCGCCTCATTGATCAGCACTATATATCCCTTGTCATCTACGGTAATGATTCCGGTTGCCGAATAATGCAATAGCTCCCGGTAAAATCTTTCATTACGTTCATTCCTGATCTTAATTTCCGATATAACGGCATTTAACCGATTCAGACTTGTATGCAATTCCCGGATTGATCTGTCTCCTGCTTTTTCTGAAAAATGCAGGGTGGAATCTTCATTTCTTACCGCATCAAAAAAATAAGTCAGCTTGCGATTAATTCCATTGACATAATGGACAATTTCCAAAACCAACAGAATAGTTGCAATGCCCGCCGGAACAATCCAGACAAAGCCGGTTTTTGCAATAGCAATACCCAGAAATACTGCAAGGCCGATGATCAGAAGAAGACGAAGGATAAATGGCCGGCTCAGCGATTTAAACATCATAGCGCTTTATTTTATTATAAAGTGTCTGCCTGCTTATTCCGAGCTGGTCGGCTGCTGCAGTAAGATTTCCATTCTGACGTTCAAGGGCATCTTCGATCAGATCCCTTTCCATTTCCTCCAGGGTCTGAGGAACTCCATGGATCTTACGCCCGGGTGAACGAAAAACAAAATCTTCCGGCTTTAAAGTACTTGAATCGGCAAGGATCACTGCTTTTTCAATCGTATGCTGAAATTCACGAATATTGCCCGGCCATGGGTATTTCTTCAGTTTTCTGATTGCCTGCCGGTTGATTTGCAGTGCCGGTTTGTGGTACTTGTTCTCAAAACACTTCAAAAAAAAGTCTGCAAGCAGTTCAATATCATCATCACGTTCCCTGAGGGGAGGTACATCGATCCGGATAGTATTAAGCCTGTAAAAAAGATCTTCCCGGAAATCCTGCTGAGCCGCCATTTTCTCCAGATTACAGTTTGTAGCACTGATCAGACGAATATCAACGGGGACAGGATGATTTCCTCCAACAGGAACAATCTTCCTGCTCTCGATCGCGACTAATAATTTGGACTGCATCGATAGCGAAAGGTTGCCTATTTCATCAAAAAACAATGTTCCTTTATCGGCAAGTTGTATTTTCCCCACGCGGTCTTCGTGGGCATCTGTAAATGCTCCTTTCTTATGACCAAAAAGTTCACTCTCAAAAAGTGTTTCGGGAATGGCCCCCATATCAACGGTTACCATAATTTCATTATTCCTGTGCGATTTACGATGGATCTCACGGGCTACAAGTTCTTTCCCCGTTCCATTCTCTCCGGTGATCAGCACATTGGCATCCGTTCTGGCAACCTTCTGAATAACCTTCAGCACCTGCATGATCGCCGGAGAAGTTCCGATAATCATCCTGTTTGCACTGTTCATTTCTTTTTTCAGCGAATTTTCTCTTTTCTGCAATACATCTACCTGCATATTTGACTGACGAAGCTTATAAGCAGATAACAAAGTCGCTACCAGTTTTTCATTTTCCCATGGTTTAAGAATAAAATCTGCAGCTCCTTTCTTCAAAGCTCTCACGGCCAGTTCTACATCGCCATAGGCTGTAATCATGACGACTTCCGTCTGAGGGGCCATCTTTTTTATTTCGCTGAGCCAGTAAAGGCCCTCATTGCCTGTGTTCAGCCCGGCAGAAAAGTTCATATCCAGCAGGACGACATCATACTCGGTTTTTCCGAGTTCCGATGCAATCTGGTTTGGGCTACCCAGGGTTTTTACCAACTCAAACTCAAACTGCAAAAGTAACCTGAGAGCACTTAAGGCACTTTTATTATCATCTACAATTAAAACTTTTCCTTTCTTCATGATAAGAATATCTTACAATTAAAATTACATATTGTATATGAGCTTATAATAAAAGTGTAAAAAAAATTTACAGTCATTTGTCATTTTTTTATACAGCTAAAAACAGACCGTTTAACTCATATGATTCATTATTAAAGAGTTAAGTTAATGGCATCCTGTTTGGGATTAGCTCTGTCCTATAGGATATATTAAATTGTTAGGGTTGAGAAATTCCGGGAGGCATATGAAAAATCATGTGTCGGGAAATAATCAAACGCAAAATGGTTTTTTTATTCCTCCCGAATTTCTTTTTAGCGACCCAAATACCGAACGACAAAAAAGCAGAGATGACAGAAGAACAAATGGACAGGATCATTGAAGACAAACGTCTGATCAAACCCAAACATTATAAATACATTGTATTATCCGTTTTTTTCATCATAATACTCCTGGTATTACTATTCCGTGATACAACAAGTACATTCAGGATAGAAAAAGAAAAAGTCACGATCGAAAAGGTTTTTTACGGATCCTTCCAGGATTATATCAGGATAATAGGGCTTGTAGAACCTATTTCAATCGTATACCTGGACGCGGTTGAAGGCGGAGTGGTAGAAGAAATCCTGATTGAAGAAGGTACCATGGTCAAAAAAGGAGATATCATTCTCAGATTGAGCAACACAAACCTTAATCTGAGTATTCTGAACAGTGAAGCGCAGTTGGCAGAGAAAGCAAATTTCCTGCGGGAAACAGAGCTTAATATGCTCCAGCAAAAGCTATCACTTGAAAGAGACCTGTTGCAACTCGATTATGATCTGATCCAAAAGAAAAGAATTTACGAGCGAAATAAGATATTATATGCTGATGAGTTGATATCCAGGGAAGAATACCTTCTTTCGGAGGAAGATTATGACCTTACAAAGAAAATGAAAGATCTTACCCTTGTACGCCATCGCCAGGATTCGATATACCGGAAAAATCAGGTCGCAAAAATCAGCCGGAACCTTGAAAACATGCAAAAAAACCTGGAACTTATCTATCTGCGTCAGGAAAACCTGAACATCAAAGCCCCGGTTGACGGTCAACTGGGACTCCTTGACGCAGAACTCGGACAATCGATCAATGTCGGACAGCGAATTGGGCAGGTTAACGTTCTGACATCATACAAGATAAAGGCTGAAATTGACGAGCATTATATTGACCGGGTACGCAGGGGATTGCTGGCCTTTTTCGACCGCCAGACCGATACGTTTCATCTTGAACTGACAAAAGTGTATCCGGAAGTACGCGACGGAAGATTTGAAGTTGACCTGTTGTTCCGGGGTAATCAGCCTCAGAATATCAGAACAGGGCAAAGTTATCATATCAGTCTGCAACTGGGTGAAACACAGGAGGCCATTCAGATACCCCGGGGAGGATTTTTTCAGTCAACCGGTGGACAATGGATATTTGTTGTTGCCAAAGATGAAAACACGGCACTTAAACGTACTATCAGGATCGGGAAGCAAAATCCCCAATATTACGAAGTTCTGGAAGGCCTTGAGCCCGGAGAACAGGTACTTACTTCGGGATATGATCTGTTCGGGGATAATGAAAAATTGGTATTTAAGTAGTTTAAAACCGGAATATTCAGGTCCCGGGATTAAAATGTAAATAAAATTCTGAAAATATGATAAAATGAAAATATAGACATCTTTTTGGTCAACCATGAAATAACTTACAAGTTTCCGAAAGTATGATTAAAAACTACTTCAAAATAGCTCTTCGTAATATCAAAAGGTATTCGGCACATTCCATTCTGAATATAAGTGGTATGGCCATAGGTATGGCTTGTACCATTTTACTCTTATTATGGGTGCAGGACGAATGGAGCTATGATAAACATTTTAAAAATGCCGATAATATCTACCGTGTAATTGAAAACCCTAATCCTTCTGAAGACGAAGCCCCCTTTGCAATAAGTTCGAGTCCGTTAGCCGGTATTCTGAAAAAGGATTATCCCGAAATAATAAGATCTTCGAGATACAAAACGGTTGTATTATATTTAAAAAAAGGAGACGAGTACTCAGAGGAGAAATATGTTGCCGCAGTTGATACGGACTTTTTAAAAATGTTTAATATCGAGTTTATCAGAGGGGATGTACATACTGCCTTAGATGCACCTCACAATATTATTCTTACCGAAAAAATGGCCCGTAAATACTTCGGTAACGAAGATGCGCTTGGCAAAACACTGCAATTCGCTGATCATATAAAGACAGTCACTGGTGTAGTAAAAAGTTTTCCGCATAATACTCACATCGGGTTTGATATTTTAGTTCCCTTTGAATGGTTAAAGGAAATAGGAGAACCTGTAAAAGAGTGGTGGTTCCGATGTTATAATTATATTGAACTGTATGAAGGAAAAGACAGTAAACTAGTCGATGAAAAAATCCGGGATATCGTAAAGAAACATAATACAGAATGGAATGCAGAAATTTTTCTGCAAAACATCAAAAAGATCCATCTGTTTTCCTCCAGAAAGTATACTCACGATGTTAAAGGACAAGGGGATATAATTTATGTCAGGATTTTAGCCATCATTGCCATTTTTATTCTCGTTATTGCCTGTATCAACTTTATGAATCTTTATACGGCACAATCATCCAGAAGGGCAAAGGAGATAGGTATACGTAAGGTGACGGGAGCAAATAAACGAAAAATAGTTATGCAATTCTTAGGCGAATCGCTGTTGATTATTTTTGTTGCCCAGCTAATTGCCATTATTTTGGTTGAATTGTCCTTGCCAGCCTTTAACCATCTTACCGGAAAGCAACTGGCTATTTATTTCAAAGGTTCCGGTCTGTATATTGGTTTAATTGCTGTTTTATTGTTCTGCAGTTTACTGGCCGGAAGTTATCCTGCTTTGTATTTGTCTTCTTTAAACCCGTCGGAAATTGTTAAAGGTATCATTAATAAAAATCCCGGGAATACAAAATTCAGAAGGGTTCTGGTTATTTTCCAGTTTTCCGTATCGATTCTGCTTATTATTTGTACCCTGACAGTCGGAAACCAGCTTAACTATATGCAAAACAAGGACATGGGCATCAATAAAAATAGCATTGGTTATTTTATATTCCCTACATACGGTGGAGATCCTAAACTGGAAACGTTAAAAAAAGAGCTAAGCAACAATCCGGATATCATAGGTGTAACAAGAGCACAATTTACTCCTTTTAATATTGAGACCACTTTAAACAATTTGGTTTGGTCAGGGAAACAGAAGGGTGATGAAGTATTATTCTATAATCTCGCTGCAGATATGGATTATCTCAAAACCTTTCAACTGGAAATGGTAAAGGGACATTTTTTTTCTCCGGAATATGCTACGGATTCTTTTGGCATAGTGATTAATGAAAAAGCAGCGGAAGTTATGGGTTTTGAGAATCCACTCGAAGAGTTAGTGAGAATCTACAATTATAGTATCCCGATTATTGGAGTAATGAAGGATTTTCACTTTAAGCCTTTACATTATCCAATTGAACCACTCATCATAAACATAGGTCCGAGTAACCTTGTAAATAAAGGTACGAGCAATACAATCTTTATCCGAATGAGACCTGATCATATTACTTCAACCGTCTCATATATTGAGAAAACATATAAATCATTTCATCCTCCTCTTCCCCTGGAATTTCATTTCCTTGATGAGGATTTTGATAACCTGTACCATACAGAACAAAGAATAAGTAAAATATTTGCCTATTTCTCGCTTCTGGCCATCATTATTTCATGTCTCGGACTTATCGGATTATCTACGTTTATAACACGACGAAGGACAAAAGAGATCGGCATCAGAAAAGCAAACGGAGCAAAATCAGTTGATATATTCTCTCTACTGTCAAAAGAATATATTTTATTGGTATTTGTCTCATTTGTAATTGCAAGTCCCGTTGCCTGGTATTCTATGAATAAATGGCTGCATAGCTTTGCATACCGGATAACTATGGGGTTATGGGTATTCGCATTATCAGGCACTATGGTTTTATTAATTATGCTGCTGACTGTGAGCTTACAATCATTAAAAGCAGCAAGAAAAAATCCTGTCAAAGCATTACGTTACGAATAGTAGAAAACAGATCATATTTTAAGAACACGAAAAACAAAAAAAATGATAAAGACAATAGAACTCTCAAAAATTTTCCGCACTGAGGAAGTAGAAACAACCGCACTTAACAAAGTGAGCATGGAAGTTAAAAAAGGCGAATTTGTGGCAATAATGGGGCCCTCAGGTTGCGGTAAATCAACCCTTCTGAACATTGTGGGCCTGCTCGACAATCCAACGATGGGAAAATATTACTTTAATGGAAAAGAAGTCTCGAAATTCAAAGAACGTCATCGAACCGACCTGCGGAAAGGTAATATTGGCTTTGTATTTCAGAGTTTTAACC
>JASFVU010000022.1:0-11687 GCA_050049665.1 Bacteroidales bacterium
TACCATGATGCAGCTCGACTAAACTTTTTACGAGGGCAAGTCCGATACCTGTTCCTGTAATATTATCGTTTTCTTCTTCGGGACTCTGGTAGAAACGATCAAATATTTTATCAATGTATTCCGGCGAAATTCCACTTCCGTTATCGGTGATGGAAATTGTGGCATAAGGATGTCCGTTTATAATTTCCCGGTGAATTTTTAATGTAATATGGCCATTGTCCTGTGTGAATTTGAACGCATTGGAAAGCAAATTACTTATGATTTTTTCCATCTTGCTTTTATCGATCCAGGCATCAAGTTTGTTGGTCAATGATTCGAACTTATATTGAATATTATGACGACCGGCTTCCTCTATAAACATATTGTAGACTTCCTTAATAAATTGAATCAGATCTACTTTTTGAACTTTCATTTTCAGACGTCCTTCATTCGATTTTGTAAAATCCATCAACTCATTTACTAATCCAAACAGTTTATTGGCATTCCTGAATATAATGTCCAGACGCGATTTGATCTTATTTTCGAAGGAATTCTGGCTAATAATTTCTTTTAGCGGGGCCAGAATTAAACTCAGGGGTGTACGGAATTCATGTGAGATATTGGCAAAAAACCGGATCTTCATCCTGTTAAGCTCCTCACTTCGTTCATGATGAATTTGTTCCAGTCTGAGTTTTTCAGCCTGATTCGCTCTTATTATCAGGAGCTTGATAAATCCCCAGAAAATAAGAACAATGCAGGTTATATAGAACAGATACGCCCATGTTGTTTTCCATAAAGGCGGAAGTACCGTTATTTCAAGTTCAATGGGATCAGGATTCCATATTCCCTCGTTGTTTGAACCCATAACCTTAAACGTATACTTTCCGGCATCAATGTTTGTATAGGTTGCATAGGGTTCATTGTCGGTATAGATCCATTCTTTATCAAAACCCTCAAGCATATATGCATATCGGGTTTTTGCGGGATGTGTAAAATTAAGTGCTACAAATTCAATTATAAATGAGGTTTGTTCGTGGTTCAGGGTTATCTGCTTTGTTTCACCTATACTCTTACTGAGAGGTGAACCTTCCGCCCCAATTACAGCAGGGGTGTTAAATGTTTTAAAGTCTGTGAAATACACCGGAGGAATATATGTGTTCGATTTTATCCGATCAGGGAAAAAGGAAATAAAACCGTTGTTGTTGCCAAAGAATAATTCCCCCCTTTTCGCTTTTATACATGCACGAGGATTAAAACTATTGGAAAGAAGTCCATCGTCAATAGAATAGTTTTTGAATGTTTCTTTTTCAATGTCAAATTTTGATATACCCCCATGGGTACTGAGCCATAAACAATAATTGTCATCCTCAAGTATCCCGTTTATGGTGTTGTTTGGAAGTCCATCTTCTTTCCTGTAAACCCTAAATGTTCCGCTTTCTTTGTTTAGCAGGTTCAACCCGTCATCGGTCCCTATCCATATATTGTTTTTGCTGTCCTCGAATATTGTAGCAATGTCAAAACTGCTCAGACTTTGGGGACTGGTTGTGTGCTTATAGGCTTTAAAAACTCTTTCCCCATTTATATTCCTGATACTTATAAGACTAAAAGAAACGCCTACCCATATTGTATTTTCCGAGTCCTGAAACAATGTAATGACAAAGGCGTCATCCGATAATTGTGTATTGCCGGAACTGTCTACTACTTTATTAAAAGTATTATGAACAGGATCATAAAGAAGTAACCCGTTCCTGGCGGTACCTGCCCAGATATTGCCTGAATTATCTTCCATCAGACAAAAAATACTTCCGGGCCTGTTATACGCTTCAAGCCTGAAATTTTTAATTTTTTTTCCTGAATTATCATATAAATCTATACCCCCTCCCCAGGTTGCCACCCAGATCCTATGCTTTGAATCGTACAGTACATCCATAGTGGCATTGCTTGACAATAGCGAATTGTCCAGAACGTTGGTAAATTTTCGCGTATGCATATTAAAATTGCAGATTCCTCCGCCATCAGTAGCAATCCACAGGTTTTCACTATTATCTTCATAAAATCCAGTAACATTGTTGTTTGTCAGTGTTTTTGATTCGAAGGGATTTCTTTGATAAACCTCGAATTTATTAATATTCTCATCAATAAAATTTAATCCGTGGTTATAAGTGCCTATCCAAATTATGCCAATGGTGTCCTGATAAACAGACCATATAGAATTACTGCTTATACCCTGTAAATTTCCATCCTCTGTTTTATTTACCCTGAAATTGTCAGAATTCACGGATAAATAATTTAGCCCGCCATTCTCGGTTCCGATCCACAAATTCCCTTTGTTATCACAGATAAGAGATAATATATCGTTGGAACTTAATCTTCCGGGAGAATCAGCCGCCGTGTAGTGCTGAATTTGCCAACCGGTATTTTGTTCAGTTATTTTAAACAACCCATTCCCGTATGTACCGACCCACAGATTCTCATCATGATCAAAACAAAGACGTTTTACATGGTTGTTCTTTAATTTCGCAGCATGTTTGCTATCGCTCTTAAAATGAATGAACCTTCCGGTTTCAACATCAAACAAATCCAGTCCGTAGTGTGTGCCAAACCAGATCCTGTTGTGTTTATCCGAACTTATGCAACTGATGTAGTTTGTTGAAACAGATGCCGGATCATGATCGTCATGTATATAGGTATACAGGCTATCATTGTCCGGATTATATACATGTATTCCCTGACCTGATGATCCTATCCAGATATTGCCATGTTTGTCCTCGATGAAGGATGAAATATAAGAAAATGTGTTTCTGCCTATGCCTTTAAATACTTTGAAATTATCCTTTTCCCGGTTGTAGACACAAATGCCCATTGTTGTGCCAATCCATAAATTGTGGTGTTTATCTTCAAAGAGCGCATTGATATTATTACTCACAAGACTATTGGAATCATTAGGATTGTTTACATACAAAGTAAAATTGGTACCGTCAAATTTGTTTAATCCCTCGCTGGTGCCAAACCACATAAAACCTTTGTAATCTTTATAAATACATTTAACATGCGGATTTGATAGACCATTTTTAATGGATTGAAAATTAATCCTGTTACTTTGGCCAAAACTTATTTCATTAATTAATATGGTTATTAATAGTATATGTAAAACAACTCGATTAAATGTTGAATAAAAGACCATATTACCCAGAAATATTATTCAAAATAATAGCCTTATATGGTATTTATATATTTCCATCATAATCGATAATATCTGGATGGATGGTGTAACTGTTAGATGCATTAAAGAAACTTTTCAAAGTTACATTTACTTGTACAATATTAATAAATAAACGTAATTTTATATGCAGTCAGCGAAGCTAATCCAGAAAACCAAAATTTATCGCGTCATCTAGTGTAGTGCGGCGATCTGGACAGATATTATAAATAATATTTTCAAATTTATGTTCTTTTGTCTCTTAAGAAACAATTTCTTAGGTTTCTTTTTACTATGGCATTCAAAGAATGATGGTACCCCAATAGTTAGGGCAGATTTTTATCAGATATAGATTTATAGAAGTACCGTACTTTATCATTTTAGGCAACCAGGTTTTCTTTTATTTTTCATTAAACAACTCTTTTGGAATTTGATCATTAATTCCCTTGTGCCTTCTCTCAAAGTTATAATATTCCATATACTCTGATGTTTTAAGGTATAAATCCATTCCGTCAGTAGGTGGATTCAGATAAAGCCTGTTGTATCCTGTACAATCACCTTGATGTTGTTTTCATTTAATCCGTCATTTATCCCGTATTTGTCGAAGACCATGCTTCCCCGGGAGAAAGATGCAAGGCTGAATGCGTAATTCGCTATGATTAACAACAAAAATGATTTGTTTTTCATATACAGTGTTTTGATAGAATAATTCAAAAATTAGCTTTCTTTATAGAAATACACAAAACTATTCGAGAAAACAGGACTAAATTTTGTCATACATCAGATGAACCGGTTAAAGGATAAGCAGATTAACCTAATAAATTATAGCGATAATTACTGTATAAGATATTTTTACTAAATTTAAACTAAATTTAAACTAAATAATTCAATATTAGAGTATAAACTAGTTGGACAAAAGCATTGAAAATGAGATCTATTGAAGTAAAAATTCTGATTTGTGTTTTGTTAATTTGTATTGTTCCTAAATTGGATGCCCAGTTAACACCACAAGAAGCGATAATTCAGATGGGGAGGGGAATTAATGTAGGGAATTCGCTTGATGCGACTCCAACAGAGACTTCATGGGGAAACGAACCAATACAGGAATACTATTTTGATGATATAAAGGCAGCCGGCTTTAGTTGCGTCAGAATTCCTGTAACCTGGAAATATCATACCGCCATTTCATCACCTTTTTCAATAGATTCAGCTTGGTTAAACAGGGTAGATTCTGTTGTTACCTGGGCTTTAAAAAAGGAACTTTTTGTTATTATAAATGCACACCACGAAGACGGGTTAAAAGCCGTAAACAGCATGGATGACGCCTTAGCCCGAGCCGATACTCTTGCGAAATATGATAGTATATGGAGCCAGGTAGCTTACCATTTTAAAGAAAGATCGGACAGTTTACTGTTTGAGATTTTGAACGAACCACAAGATATGGAACAAGCTACTCTGGATTCACTGAATACAAGGATATTATCTATAATAAGAAAACATAATCCTACTCGAATTGTATTATTTTCCGGAACAGCATATACTGGTGCGTACGATCTTATAAATGCTTCCGTCCCGGATACAACTGATACATACCTGATGGCCTATTACCATTCCTACGATCCATGGTCATTTGCCGGTGAAGGAAATGGAACTTTTGGCTCAACCAGTAATATTACAGAATCGGATAACAGGTTCAAAATGGTGAGCGAATGGGCTGCATCGAACAATGTGCCATTGACACTGAACGAATGTGGAGCCGTGAAAGAATGCGACTACAATTCGAGGATGATATTTTATGCTACTTACGTAGAGCATGCATTAAAATACAATATCGCTATAAATTTCTGGGATGATAATGGAAATTTTCAACTATATGACAGAATTAACAGAAAATGGGATGAATTTAAGGATGTTATAATTTATACCTATCCGGAATCTCCAACCAAATTAAGCTATGAAATTATTGATTCTTCTGCCATTTTAAGATGGGTAAACCGAACTGATGTAAATGACAGCATTGTTGTTGAAAAACGATCGGCCAATGGATTTGATACCCTTGAAGTAGTGGCCCCTGATGCCGATAGTATATATCTTCCAAATCTTGAAAAAGATGTATTCCATTATTTCCGTTTAAAAACAACATTGCACGATACCTTGATGTATTCTTATGCAATACGGTTTAAGATTAGTACTGAAACTGGTATTTTTAATAAGCCTGCCAGTCGTACTGAAAATATATTGAAAATTTACCCTAATCCGGCAAGGGATTTAGTATACATCCAGACTGAGATTGTTATTCCAGGAGCCAACCTTTCGGTATATAACAGCCAGGGACAAAGAATGGCTACTTCTCCGCTAACGCAAAACGAAACAATAATGAATGTTTCCGGGTATCCGAAAGGGGTATATTATATTCAGGTTGAAAAAGAAGAAAGGGTAATCTATACAAATTCAAAATTCATTATAAACTAGGTCTTAGATATTAACAAGCCTGGAATATCAATTATCAATAATAAGAAATGAAAATAAAAGAACATTACCGGAAGATTCTCCTGTTAGCAATTGCCATTGTTGCAAGTCTATTTTATTCCTGCAATATATCAAACACCAGCGATGATGCAGGCTCAGAAGGTTTCGAAATAAAAAGAGGGGTAAACCTTAGCCATTGGCTATCGCAGGATTATGGATGGGTACCCAAGTATACCCTTATCAGTGAAAATGACATCAGGTTTATTGATAGTATTGGATATGACCATGTAAGGATTCCAATAGATGAACAGGAATTGTGGGATGATAATGGTGAACCTATCGAAGAGGGTTTTAATTCCTTGCTTAATTGTTTGGACTGGTGCGGCAAATATAATTTGCGCGCAATTGTTGACCTGCATATTATACGTTCTCATCATTTTAATGCAGCAAATGAAGGAGGCTCCAATACACTTTGGGTAGATACGGCGGCTCAAAACAATTTTATCAATCTATGGACTCAACTTTCCGAAACACTTCATAGATACCCTGTAAATATGGTTGCATATGAATTGTTGAATGAAGTAATAGCTCCGGAGCACGATGATTGGAATAAACTTCTGAACAGGGCAATTGCTGTAATACGCGAGAAAGAACCAAATAGAGTTTTGGTTGTTGGCCCTAATATGTGGCAAATTGCCCCAAATCTTCAATATTTAAAATTACCGGAAAACGATAGCAACATTATATTAAGTTTCCATACTTATAATCCCCTGGCATTTACGCATTACAAAGCAAACTGGACACCAGCCGGCGATTTTCCCGGAAAAGTTACTTACCCAGGACAAATAATTAGCGATGAAGATTATAATAAATACATTGACACTACAAATGCTGAAATGGTAAATGCATTTGTCGATGCCCGCGACTATTTTAACAAACAAAGGATTGTTGAAGGCTTCGAGATGGGAATTCAATATGCAAAATCAAAAAACCTTCAGCTATATTGTGGTGAATTTGGATGCTTACCAACCGTTGACAGAGATGAAAGACTTAAATATTATTCTGATATAGTTTCTGCCTTTGAGGAAAACAACATAGCCTGGTGTAATTGGGAATATAAAGGGGATTTTGGTATTTATCATTTTGATACTTTAAAGAAAGTATCTCTTTCGCCTGATTATGAGTTAATTGATATTTTACTACATAATAAATAATAACGTTAAAAGAGCTGTATAAATTTAAAACAGCTTTCATTCATTTGAAATTGATTCAGTGCTCGTTTTGTATAATTGGAAGATTTATAATGTTAATTTCAGTTACTTGCTTGACGTCTGGTTGTAATTGATCTTAATAAAAGTTTTGCATTTAATCTTCCTAACCGATACTCCGAAATTGGTACAATAGATAGATTTTCTAACCAACCAGAGTGTATAGTTAAAATTCACTATAAAGATCTAAATCAAGAAGAGTATACTACAAAAATCAAATGTTTTCCAGAAAAAAAGGATTTTGCGTATATGTGGGTTCCAGGTGAGTCATTTAAGGACTTCAGAATGACATGCGAATTAGTTGAATATGAAGAGAGAAGAAATAGGATATTAACTTCAAAAAAGAAGTATTGAACCCATACCCATTTCACTTTTTCAACCATCGCAGCCCCGGGACCTCGGGGCGAAGGTGATCGGTCTGCTTCGCAAAAAGAGTGTTGCTCCCTCCAATTAATGAGCAGCCCCTCTCCCTTTGACCTCCGACTTTGTCATACGAAGCATTGCGAAGTGATTCTCAGAAATAACTTTTAAAGAGAATAATTACCTTTTCGTATTGTTTATTGAGTATCTCTACGGCCATGATCTGCCCCTCATAATTATATTCATGCCATATTTCGACAGGTGATTCAATGACAAAAGTGTGATCAACTTGCTTATATCCGAAGTTTATTGTAATGAGCGTGCCGTTTGTTGCCGACTTGGCAGATATTCTCTGAAATGGCATATCACTGTTTGTAAGATCATACAGTTTTTCCTGAACCATGTTCTGAACCTGTATAAGTCTCCCTCTGTTCTTATCGGTAAAAGACTTCAGGTATGTGCTCCATTTGTCGGAATTTACTTTTTCTTTTTCAAACATACTTCTAATGTTTTGAACTTAACATATAACACACTGAACTACGGCAGTTACCCTTATTACTGAATAATTATTGAATAAATCCATAATTGGTTTATAAGACAAATATTCGCAAACAAGGTTGCACCACATTTGTTGCTTACTTAAGCAATTAAGTTGTAATTTGGGTCTTTATTCTAATCAAAACTGGCATGAAAAACAAATCTTCTTGACGGAAGAAGATTTCCGAAAGCAGGCTCCTTTACTGTTCTCTGTGCCGGATTGGCACCAGGTATGAACCTGGCAAATAGTACAAAAACAACACATACTCAGGAAGAAATAAAGATTAAGGAATACCTGTACATGTCCTCCGGCTTTGCCATATGAAGCATTGCGAAGTATGGAGCTAAGTGAAGGAGGGTTATACGACAACTGCAGAGAAATTGCGTTCCTGGTAGTTTTGTCGGGAAAAAGCATGACCAGGAGGTTCATTTTTCCCTCGTTAAATGTGCAATTGCCATCCTTAACTGGCTGTAGGAAAATTTACGTTCCAGTGCTTCACGTAATTCACCAAGATGAATTGTATCAAATTCATCAATGGTATTGAAAATTTCTTTTAATTGTTCTTTATCCAGAAATTTGTGAACATCCAGTTCACCCAGATGGATATAATGTGCCAGGTGCCCTTCGATGGTGGAATTTACAAGTCCCCGCTCCTTTGCAATTTCTTCTATGGTTTTGCCTTCTTTGTACATGGTGTAGCTTACTTTTTTTGTATCCTGCCCTTTCTCTCTTTTTGCTTTTTTCTTGTTTGAAGTTCTCTTACGACTGATCCCGGGCTTTTTAACTCTTTCAGTATAAAGCGTGCTTTCTTTCAGGGTTTGCTTTGTAACCTCAGTGTTTTCCAGCACGGAAGTCACCAGCGCTTCTGATTTATATATCAGGTGAAGTTGTTTAAAGAACAAACGTTCCAGATCGTTTAACTCGTTAAGGTATTTTTTTATCCTGGACTGGGTAGATAATTCCTTCATGTGATCTGTGATATATTTTGATAATTCCTTTATCCGGGGTTCAAAATACTCCTTTGCTTTGGCTAATCTCAATTTTAAATGCTTCATCGGTTCAATACCGGGCTGTGCGGTAATTCTTCTCAGTTGATCCCGGAAGTTATCACCGACTGTCTTCAAGGGTTTAAGCTCTTCATATAGCTGCCCGGCCCATTTTTTATAATGCTGTTTTATCGACTTTTTTTCATCCTTATCATAGCTCCGGATATGCATATTCAGGCTATACATCAACCCGGACAGATCGAATGCATACAGGGCAGAATCACAAACATATTCAATAGCGTCCTTTTCAATTTCCGTGTTGAGTTGAGCGATTTCTTTTTTATTTGTGGCAAAAGCCTGAAGACTATTGTCCTGAACAAGATTGTTATCCGGTATCGGGGACAGTAAGACCAGACCATCCAGTGAAGTGAGCCGTGATAAAGCAACATAAATTTGCCCGGGCGCAAAAGCTTTTGAAACATCAATAATTGCCTTATCAAATGTAAGTCCCTGACTTTTGTGTACTGTGATGGCCCATGCCAGTTTTAACGGAAAGTGCGAAAAGGTTCCGACCTGCTGTTCGACAATTTCGTTCGTATCGGAATTTAACGAATATTTTTTGTTTTCCCATACGTAGTGTTCTACTGATGCCGGTTCCGAACCATCGTTGAAACTCACAATAATTTCATCGTCATCCAGCCCGCTCACAAAACCGATTTTTCCGTTAAAATACCGCTGTTCACCTGAGTAATCGTTTTTGATAAACATTACCTGCGCCCCTTTCTTAAGTTCAAGTTTAAAATCAACCGGATACTGATACTCATTAAAGTCACCTTCGATCCGGGCTTCGTAGTAATACGATTTTTCTTTTAATTCATCCAGTGATCTGCGGTTTATTTCATCAGCCATGCGATTATGAGTTACCAGGTGAACATGTCCGTCATTTTTTGAAGGCTTATAGAGAGGGTTGCAGTGGGTATTCAATAAAGCTAAATCTTCTTTGGCTGGTTTATTATCGCGCAGGTTATTCAAAAGGTTTATGAAAATCTGATCGGATTGTCTGTAAATTTTTTCCAGCTCGATATACAACGGAGGATCGTTTTCCAGCACTTTGGCATGAAAAAAGAAACTGCCGGAGTAAAACTGTGAAAGGATGCTCCACTCCTCATCTTTTACGACCGGTGGCAGTTGTAACAAGTCCCCGATAAATAATATTTGCACCCCGCCAAAAGGTTTCTGCCGGTTTCTTCTTAATGACCGGAGTATGGTATCGATCGCATCGAGCAGATCGGCACGGAGCATACTAACCTCATCAATTATTAAAAGCTCCGTTTCACGAAGCATACTCCGCTTGGTTTTATTCATTTGAAACGAATTCATGAGCGACTTCGGGGTATTTACCTGTCCCGAGTACTCGGGAGTAATATTCCCGTTTAACGCCCTGTTTTCGGGAATAAATGAACCAAACGGCAATTGAAACAACGAATGAAGGGTAACTCCTCCTGCGTTAATTGCAGCAACACCGGTTGGTGCAGCCACTATTGTGTTCTTATGGGTGTTTGAGGTTATTTTTCTGAGTAAAGTTGTCTTACCGGTTCCGGCCTTGCCTGTAAGAAAAATATTCCTGTTGGTATTATTGATGTATTTATATGTGATCTCAGCTACCGGATCGCTTTCATGGGCCATAAAAAGTATTTTTTGAACGGAACTTCAGCATGTTTTTCACGAAAACCAGGATTCAAATGTTTTGTTGCTTTGCTAATTATTTCATAAGTTTCTGATAACAAATCATTTTTAAATTTCCTGGCCCGCTTTGGACTATCCTTTGAAATATAATCGATCTGATTCTCTAAGCGTTTCTGAAACGAGTCCTTAAATACGATTTTCATTTTGTTTGATTACTTTTTCCAGTCGTTCTTCAGCTTCATCCATTTCAATAAATCTGGCATTACCGGATAGTAATTCACCTAACTCTTGCTCCAGGTATTTTTGGTTTTCAAAATATTCTGTATCCTCATTTATGATTTCTACTTCATGCTTACTAAACTTACTTAACAGCCAAAGTATCTTATCATAAACTTTGTCATTTATTTTTAGCCTGATAGTATGCATTTTTTTGCATGTTTTGCAAATATACAAACAATTATTTATAGACAGGCACACACTTGTAGCTCCATACTTCCGCCATAAGAGTGTTTACCTGATGTATCTTAATTAAGCAGCCCTTCCTTTTATCCCCTATAACATATAGGGGTCGCTTAAGTTAATGAAGAATCGATCATGGATTAATTTCCAAAGACAATCTTTATCGGGGTACATACATTATAGGACAAATGCTTGCATTTATTCAGTGAAACTCAAATTTCAGAAACAGCCTGTCCCGCAAAAGGCGGGAGAATGCACTGATCCCGATAACTATCGGGAGTCAGTTGAACTCCTGCCTGCCGAAACGTCAGTACAGGCAGGAATCCTGATAGCGAAGCGTATCGGCATTATGTGGTTTAATACCCCGATGCTCTGCATCGGAATTTTGGGTTCAGGGTTCTACCCTGAGGATTCATACAAATGATTCTTTTGTTCCTCTGTTGCATCGCTTTCGCGGAACTTGAGATTCTATCATTCCTGTATGATTGACCAGATTTTATTTGAATTCTGTTTTAGCTTCTATTCCTGAATAAGAAATTTGCCTTGATACACTATTGTTTTCTGATTCACTCACTAAAATCACATTAAATGTTCGTCTTGTCAGATAACCCGGATAAGAACCTTGTCTTTTACCGATGGTTAAGGATTGGTTCTCCTCATTCCATCTGAATGGTCTGATTTCACCATTTAGTTAGTATAAAGCCGCCATTAGGCTGGATCTTTATGGGTATTTCTCCACTTTT
>JASFVU010000055.1:0-9572 GCA_050049665.1 Bacteroidales bacterium
TTGCCTGATAGACGTACCGACACAATCGCTGCCCGTATCACCTCCTCCTATTACAAGCACGTCTTTCCCGGTTGCCAGTATCCTCTCTTCATCAGGGAGCCGGACACCCGCTATCACCCTGTTTTGTTGCGTAAGAAAGTCCATGGCGAAATGAACTCCGTTCAGTTCCCTTCCCGGAGCATTCAGGTCGCGGGGTTGCATAGCGCCAATGGCCAGTACGATGGCATCATATTCTTTCAGCAAGTCATCCCCTTTTATATCAAACCCGACGTGACAATTCGTTTTCACCTGCAATCCTTCTTCGTAAAGGATATTCATCCTTCTGTCGATCACGCTCTTATTCAGTTTGAAATCCGGAATACCATACCTCAAAAGACCTCCGGGGGCCTCGTCTTTTTCAAAGATCGTAACAGTATGCCCCCACTTATTCAGCAGATCCCCGCAAGCAAGTCCGGCGGGTCCCGACCCGATAACAGCTACTTTTTTCCCGGTTCTGGTCTTCGGAGGTTGTGGTTTGATCAGACCCAGATCAAATGCCTTGTCAGATGCTGCACATTCATTTTCCCTGATAGTAACAGGCTCCTCATGAACATTCAGTGTACAGGCATGCTCACATGGCGCAGGACAGATCCTGCCGGTAAATTCAGGAAAATTATTGGTGACATGCAATCCATCTATCGCAGCCTGCCAGTCGCCCCGGTAAATAGCGTCCTGCCATTCGGGCATGTTGTTCATTACCGGGCATCCCCACTGGCAGAATGGCACACCGCAATCCATGCATCGTGAAGCCTGGTCACGCCTGTCTTTTTCATCAAGAATCTGTTCGACCTCACTGTAATCCTTTATCCTCTCATGAAGAGGACGATAACCAGCCGGTTTTCTGCCTGTTGTCATAAATCCTTTCGGGTCTCCCATAATTGCTAGTGTTTGAAATTACTTGGTTATCATCTGTATATTAATACTGGAAATGAGGTTCATCCTCGGTTTTTTCAATGTGGCTTTTGATCTCTTCCAGCTTCTGTTCTTCCAGGATCTTTTTGTATTCAAACGGTATGATCTTCACAAATTTGGGCAGGTATTCATCCCAGTTGACCAGTATTTTCTCAGCCAGTTCGCTCCTTGTATAATTGAAATGGTTGCTGATCATGGTCTGCAGTTCATTTTCATCATCACGGTCGACAACCTTGCTCAATTCAACCATCCCCTTATTGCAGAAATAATCGAAATTTCCATCGGCGTCGAGAACATACGCAATGCCACCGCTCATCCCTGCAGCAAAATTTCGTCCTGTCCTGCCCAAAACAACCGTTCTTCCGCCGGTCATGTATTCACAGCAATGATCCCCGACTCCTTCAACCACTGCTTTGGCACCACTGTTCCTCACGCAGAACCTTTCACCTGCAACACCCTTGATATAGGCTTCACCTTTTGTAGCTCCGTACAATACCGTATTACCAATGATAATGTTTTCCTCGGGTTTAAAGGTAGAGCCGTTCGGCGGCACCACAACAATTCTTCCTCCGGAAAGCCCTTTGCCAAGGTAATCGTTTGATTCTCCTTCAAGAAAGAAGTTTACCCCTTTTACCAGAAAGGCCCCGAAGCTCTGACCTGCCGAACCGTGAAATTTGCAGGTTATGGTATTGTTGGGCAAGCCTTCTTCACTGTAAAGTTTTGTAATTTCCCCCGATAACATGGCCCCGACGGTTCTGTCGGTATTGTGGATCCCCGATGAAATCCATATCCTTTGTTTTGCCTTGATGGCTTTGTTTGCCTTTTTAATGAGTTCAAGGTCCATGATCTCATCCAGTTTATGTTTTTGCAGGCAAACACAATGTGTCGCATGTTTTGTTGCTTCTTCGGGACGGTAAAGAATATGTGAAAGATCGACTGTTTTAGCCTTCCAGTGATCAATGTCTGTCCTTGTTTCCAGCAAATCGGTCCGCCCGACAATATCTTCAAATTTTTTATAGCCTAATTCCGCAAGTATTTCTCTTATTTCCCGGGCTATAAAGTGAAAATAATTCACAACGTATTCCGATTTACCGATGAACCGTTTCCGCAATTCCGCATTCTGTGTGGCGACACCAACCGGACAGGTATTCAGGTGGCATTTCCGCATCATGATACAGCCCAAAACGATCAGTGCCGTAGTGGCGAACCCAAATTCCTCTGCTCCGAGCATGCCGGCATAAACAACATCCCGGCCTGTTTTCATCTGACCGTCTGTCTGCAGCCTGACCCTGTCGCGCAGGTTGTTGATCACCAGTGTTTGCTGTACTTCGGAAATACCTAATTCCATGGGTAATCCGGCATGTTTTATCGAGCTTGCCGGACTAGCCCCCGTCCCTCCTTCTGTCCCGCTTATGGTAATGCTGTCGGCATAAGCTTTTGCCACACCTGCGGCTATTGTTCCAACACCTTTTTCCGATACAAGTTTCACATTGATCCTTGCTTTCGGATTTGTACATTTCAAATCAAAGATCAACTGTGCCAGATCTTCAATGGAATAAATATCATGATGCGGAGGGGGAGAGATCAATGTAATGCCCGGAGTACTGTTTCTTATTTTCCCGATGATCTTATCAATTTTGTGGCCCGGTAACTGTCCTCCCTCTCCCGGTTTTGCTCCCTGTGCGACTTTGATCTGTATTTCATCGGCATTCACAAGGTAGTTTGTGGTAACTCCGAATCTTCCCGAAGCGACCTGTTTGATGGCGCTCCTGGCAAAGGTGCCGTCCGCCCTGGGTTTGAACCTTTCGGGGTCTTCTCCTCCTTCGCCTGTGTTGCTTCTTCCCCCGATCCTGTTCATGGCAATTGCCAAAGCTTCATGTGCTTCCCTGCTGATCGATCCGAACGACATAGCCCCTGTTACAAAACGCTTAAAAATCTCTTCTGCCGGTTCCACTTCTTCCACCGGAATGGGATTTCCCTTTTTGAAGTTTACGCATCCTCTCAGAAACAATGGCTTCCTGTTCTCATGATCTACATAACTGCTGAATTCTTTGAATTTTTCGTAGTTATTTGTTCTTGTTGCCCATTGCAACAACCCGATTGATTCGGGATTCCAGCCGTGTTTTTCTCCTCCGACCCTGAAATGATAAATACCGGTGGTTTTAATATCGGGGATATTCTTTATGTTGTCAGAAAACGCATCGGTGTGACTCATCAGGATCTCCTTTGAAATCTCATCAAGCCCAAGGCCGCCTATCCTTGAATCGGTCCCGCGAAAATACTTATCCACAAATTTCTTATCCAGTCCGATAGCCTCAAACATCTGGGCTCCATGATAGCTGCGGAGGGTGGAAATCCCCATTTTTGACATAATTTTCAGGAGCCCCTTATTCACTGATTTTATGTAATTTTCACGTGCCGTTACATAATCAATTTCAATCTTACCTGCGAGGCACTGTTCTTCAATGATGGCATAAGCGACGTAGGGATTTATCATACTGGCACCATATGCAATCAAAAGAGCAAAATGATTCACTTCTCGGGCCTCTGCCGTCTCCAGTACAAGAGCTACCTGGGTCCGTTTCTTTGTTCGTATCAGGTGATGATGAACGGCAGATGTAGCCAAAAGTGAAGGAATAGGAGCCAAATCCTTTGTAATTCCCCTGTCTGTTAAAATGATAAAATTCTTACCGCTTTCAACCGCTTTTTCCGCTTTCCGGCAAATGTCATCCAGGGCCATTTCCAATGCTTTGCCTGTACCCTTCCCTTTTGCCGGGAAAAGGATCGGAATATCAATGTGTGAAAAATTCTCTTCTTTTAAATTCCGCAGCTTATTCAAATTGGTGTTTGAAACAAGCGGGGTTTTGTATTTTATCAATTTGCAGTGAAGCGGCGATTCCACCAGCATGTTTTTGGATGCAGAACCAATGTAATAGGTCAGGGCCATAACCAGCCCTTCCCTGATCGGGTCAATGGCCGGATTGGTAACCTGTGCAAACAACTGCTTGAAATAATTGAACAATCGCTGCGGTTTGTCAGAAAACAGGGCAATCGGTGTATCATTCCCCATCGAATGCACCGGTTCCTGTCCCTGAACGGCCATTGGTCTGATCAATACTTCTATGTCTTCTTTTGTATAACCGAATGTCCGCAGGTACCTGCTATAATCCTCTCCCAGAGTAGTTGGCACCCTTTGTCTTACCTTGATATCATCCAAGTCTATTCTGTTTTCCGCCAGCCACTGGGCATAGGGATTCCGTTCCGTAAGCTGCCTCTTCACTTCCTCATCGGGAATGATAATGCCCATCTTGGTGTCCACAAGAAGTATCTTCCCCGGGCGTAAACGCCCTTTTTCCCTTATGCTTTCAGGAGGAAATATTTGTACTCCTACTTCAGATCCCATGACAATAATATCGTCTTTGGTGATCACATACCTTGAAGGTCTCAATCCGTTCCTGTCCAGTGTTCCTCCGATATAGCGGCCGTCACTGAAAACAATGGATGCCGGTCCGTCCCAGGGTTCCATTAAAGTCGACTGGTATTCGTAATAAGCCTTAAGACTCGGGGGGATCGGATTCTTATCGTTAAACGATTCGGGAATAAGCATACTTAATGCATGGGGAAGTGTTTTACCTGTCAATACAAGAAATTCCAGTGCATTATCCAGCGAAGCCGAATCGCTCATATCCGGTTCTATGATCGGGAACAGCTTTTTCAGATCCTCTCCGAAAAGCTGCGTTTTCAAAATAGATTCCCTTGCTGACATCCACAACCTGTTCCCTTTGACCGTATTGATCTCCCCGTTATGGGCGAGGAACCTGAAAGGCTGGGCAAGGCTCCAGGTAGGAAAAGTATTGGTAGAAAACCGGGAATGAACCAGTGCAATAGCACTTTCCATGGAAGGATCCCTCAGATCAGTAAAATATTTGTCTACCTGATCGGGAGTAAACATCCCTTTGTATATAAAGATCTTGGAAGAAAGACTGGGAATATAAAAATCTTCCCTGTCTTTTAATTTTGATTCCCTGACCTGTTTTTCGATCAGCTTTCGCATGATATACAGTTTCCTTTCCAATTCATCCTGTTCCGCAAAATTTCCCGTAACAAAAATCTGGCGTACAAGGGGCTCGGACGATTTGGAAATTTCTCCCAGGACAGAATTATCAACTTCCACATCCACAAGGTCTATAATGTCCAATCCTTCCGAAACAGCCGTATCGATCACAATCTGTTCGCAAATCTGCCTGCTTTTCTGATTGCGCGGGAAAAATATTAATCCAGATCCGTATTTGCCAGCGCCGGGAACATTAATCCCTTTTGCCTTGTAAAAAGAATGCGGAAGCTGGATTAAAATACCTGCCCCGTCACCAGACAAATTATCGGCGCTTTCAGCTCCTCTGTGGGTCATATTCACAAGCACTTCAATGCCTCTTTTTATGATATCGTGTGATTTTATTCCCTTGATCTGAGTTACAAACCCAATCCCGCAACTGTCGTGCTCATTTTCCGGACTGTACAGTCCCTGTGCCTTTGGAAATCCTTTTGCCATTGTTCTATATTTTACGTTTGAGCTGAATTCTCATGAAAAAAGCCATTCTTCAATATGAGAATGGCTTCTGTATAATCATTCGTAACACCATTCTCATGTAGTGTCAGTTTTCTTATCTGATACTTTATTAATATCTAAGTTTATCATGATGGGTGCAATTGAACTAGCAAAGATAGTATAATAATTCTTTTTCTGAAACAAAAGAGCGATTAAATTTAATATTTATTAAATATTATTGTATAAATATACAATCCTCATTTTCTTCCTTCAAGATTTTCATAATCGGATCTGCCAAAAACGTACTTATAGGCAGGACGAATAATTCTTTTGGAAGCAAAAGTAATTTCTTCAAGCCGGTGTGCACACCAGCCTGCGATTCGTGAAACAGCAAAAATCGGTGTATAAAGCTCTTTTGGAATATCGATGCACTTATAAACAAATCCCGAATAAAAATCTACGTTCGGACAAATTACTTTTGTATTGCCGCCTCCTTTGAATTCGGCAAAAACTTCAGGAGTTAATTCCTCTATGGCTTCATACAGTTTAAATTCGTCTGTTTTGCCTTTCTCTTCGGCAAGCTCCATGGCTTTTTCTTTCAAAAGTACTGCCCGGGGATCCGAAAGTGTATAAATGGCATGTCCGATTCCATATATCTTTCCCGAACCGTCTCCGGCTTCTCTTTTCAGGATCTTCATAAGATAATTTGAAATCTCCTTTTTATCTTTCCAGTCCTTTACGTTCTTTTTGATGTCCTTCATCATTTCCATTACACGAAGATTTGCCCCTCCGTGAAGAGGCCCTTTCAATGAACCGAGTGCAGCTGCAATGGCAGAATAGGTATCAGTCCCCGAAGAACTTACAACCCTGGTGGTAAAAGAGGAATTGTTACCTCCTCCGTGTTCGGCATGCAATACCAGGTTCAGATCAAGAATGTCAGCTTCCAGTTTGCTGTAGTTTTCTCCTTTCAGCATATACAAAAAATTTTCCGCTGTGCTAAGTGACGGATCGGGATGATGGATGATAAGGGATTTTCTCTGGTACGAATGTCTGAATCCGAAATATGAATAAGCAGTGATTACAGGAAACTTTGCAATCAGGTTAAGGGACTGTTTCAGCACTGTGAGATGAGAATTGTCTTCTGCATAGTCATCCATCGTGTAAAGCACAAGAACCGAACGGGCAAGCATATTCATTATATTCTTTCCGCGCAGGGAAAGGATCATGTTTTTCGTAAAGTACTGAGGTAAATCCCGCAATCCGGCCAGATAAGATGTGAACCTTGGAAGTTCCTCGGAATCAGGGAGTTTCCCAGATAGCAGTAAAAATACTGTTTCATCAAACCCATGCCGGTTGTCTTCCTGAAAACCCTTTACAAGATCAGCAACACTGATACCCCGGTAATAAAGCCGGCCGGGCGCTGGAATTACTTCTTCTCCTTTTTTTTCGTATCCGACAACATCACCTATATTGGTGAGACCGACCAATACGCCCGAACCATCCTGATTCCTCAATCCCCTCTTTACATTGAACCGGGAGAACAACTCCTTTTCGATCTGTGACGCTTCAACAGAATACTTATCCAGCTTTTCTAATATGTTCATAACTCTTCCTTTAAATAGGTCCTGATAATTACTTTAATATGTTTTCATTTTTTATCATCGGGTAACAGAACAAGCTCTTCACTTCATTATTCTCTGATCTGTCCTTCCCCAAAAATAATGTATTTTACAGACGTCAACTCCCGCAAACCCATAGGGCCGCGTACATGCAATTTCTGGTTGCTGATGCCCATTTCAGCTCCGAGACCAAATTCATTTCCATCAGTAAACCTCGTGGAAGCATTCACAAAACACGCTGCCGAATCAACTTCGTTCAGAAACCGCATTGCATTGTGATAACTGTCACTCACAATGGCATCGCTATGATGTGATCCGTAACGATTGATGTGGTCGATGGCTTCTCCGATCGATCCGACTGTTTTGACAGAAAGTATCAGATCAAGGTATTCCGTACTCCAGTCTTCTTCGGACGCGGGTTTTATATCCCGAAGGATCTTTCGGGTTTTATCGCAACCCCTGATTTCCACACCTGCTTTATCAAATTCAGACTTCATTACCGGAAGGAATTTTTCTGCAATGTCCTGGTGTACAAGCAGAGTTTCCATTGCATTGCAAACACCCGGCCTCTGGACCTTTGCATTATAGGCAATAGAAACTGCCATACCGGGGTCTGCAAATTCATCAACGTACGTGTGACATATGCCAAGATCATGCCTGATCACCGGGATCAGCGAATGCTCTTCGACAAAACGAATCAGTTGCAGGCCTCCGCGCGGAATAATAATATCGATGTAATCACGCATTTTCAGTAACTCCTTTACGGATTCCCTGTCCGTATCTTCAATCACTTCCACAGCCGATTCAGGTAACCCTGATCTTTTCAGTCCTTTCCTGATCATCCCTGTAAGAGCAACGTTCGAATGAATGGCATCGGAACCTCCGCGCAAAATGACACCATTGGCAGACTTAATGGTCAATGCTGCCACTTCGATACAAACATTCGGACGCGACTCAAAAATAATTCCGACAACTCCTAGAGGCATACGCATCTGACCGACTTTTAATCCGTTAGGCAAAGTACTCATTCCAATGACCTCGCCAACAGGGTCTTTCAGCCCGATGACATCCTGTAAAACGGTGATCATTCCATCAATGCGTTTCTCATTCAGCTCTAACCTGTCAAGAAAAGCTCCGGATAATCCTTTCTTTTGCCCGTTTTTCAGGTCTTTTCCGTTGGCATCAATGATCTGTGCACGATTGGTTTGAATTTCATCAGCAATGGCTGCCAAAGCCATGTTTTTCTGAGCAGTAGTAAACTTTACCAGCTCACGTGAGGCATCTTTCACACGTTTCCCTTTGTTGATGATTTCCTTATTCATACAAATTAATTCTTTTGAAATATTTTATTCCCGTTGGCGACAAAATGTGTTCCTATCTCTTTTCCGTCAAGTATGTCGAACACAACAAAGGGGTTATTCCCATTGGTAATAATGGTATCTATTTTCGCTTCGACACATATTTTCGCCGCCGCTAATTTAGTAGACATGCCTCCGGTGCCAAAAGAAGTTCCGGCTCCCGAAGCAGAATTCAGCAGCTCGGGAGTAAAATATTCAACCGTTTTAATTATTTCCGCATTCACCACCTTTTTGGGATCGGCTGAATATAACCCGTCAATATCGCTTAGTAAAATCAATAAATCCGATTGGATCAAAGCAGCCACATCGGCAGACAAGGTGTCATTATCACCATATTCTATTTCATCTGTTGAAATGGTGTCATTTTCATTTATGATCGGAATAATTCCCATACTTAGCAATTTCAATAACGTATTCTTTGCCTTTTGGTGCCGGTCCGGATTAGTAATGATATCCCTTGTGAGTAACACCTGAGCGACAGTTTGGTTGTATTCTTCGAAAAATTTTTGATATATCTTTATCAATTCAGCCTGCCCGATTGCCGCCAATGCCTGTTTTTTTGCCAATTCCAATGGTTTTTCAATCATTCCAAGGCGCCCGGCCCCCACTCCAATGGCTCCGGATGAAACAAGGATCACATCCACAGACCTACTGCGAACTGCACTTAAAACATGAGCCAATTGTCCTATTCGCTGAAAGTTAAGTCTTCCGTTCGTATAGGAAAGCGATGAGGTTCCCACTTTGACTACGATCCTTTTTTTATTCCTGAGATTTTCCCTTGAATTCATATCCCGCATCACGATTAGTTCACAATTATTTCCTGTATGGACAACGGGAAAGAGGTAGAGGATCCCTTCGTTCCGTTTATTTCAATACACATTTTCTCCAGTTCGCTGAACAATTGTGTTTCATCTTCAACCAGCTTAGCCTTCAATTTCCCTCTTGGCTGTAAAATGAATTTGCTGTTCTGATCCATCTTTATCAGGATCATATCCGCTTTTGTAATGGTAGCAACACTCCTTGCCAGGGCATAATTATCATCCAGTTCTATGTCAGTCGTTGACACCGTATCATTCTCGTTGACAATTGGTATGATAT
>JASFVU010000023.1:0-11680 GCA_050049665.1 Bacteroidales bacterium
AGCAGCGGGGAGTTTCATTTGTCAATCACGATATAATCTTCCTGTGTGAAGTTGTAATCAATAATATTGATCATTCCGGAAGAAGCATCTATGTCAAGTTGTATCCATCCTAGTTTCTGACCTTCAATATCGTTCATTTTAACCGCCAGATAATACGGGCCTGCTTCACTTTCGGATGAGATGCTCCACTCGGCCGGCCATTCATGATCATAGGTGCAGGACTGTATTATCGATACAAGCGGCCGTTGAGTATATTCCCAGAACAGTGGCTCGGAAACCGTATTCCTGATCGTATCATTAAGCTGATTAAACATTGAATACTCGTTTTGTTTGAGTAGTATGGCGTTTTGATTTAAAGGAACGATCTCTCCGGTGAACCCCCCTGACGAACAGTTCAATCCGTCTGTAGTAACGAGTAAATACCTGATCTCAAAATCATAACCGGAATCATCATTAAGGTCATAAAATATATTCGTGGGTTTGTCCGGAGGAGAATTATTTACATCATCTTTTTCTTTGCAGCTGAAAGCAATGAATAATAAACAAATAAGGGGTAACAGTATTTTTTTCATAGTTAATTTTTTATTTACTGTTACGTAGATATTCAAACAATAATATAGGTTGCTTCTGACTATTGGTTACAACATTATTTTTGCAGGATGCCGTTTGAAGCCTGTGCGAAATTCAGACCCTCAACGAGCCGCGGAATCCCCTGGCAGCATAGTAAGAGGGTGCACTGTTATGGTACACGAAAACGTTGCCGTAACGGAAATCAGCAAAGAGGGCTCCGCCGGGTTTTCTGATCCCGGAAGGTGTTTTCACCCAGCTCGATGTTTTCGTATCGAAGTTTCCAAATTTCTGCAACTCCCGGTATTGTTCTTCCGTTAACAGTTCGATGCCCATGGCAGCAGCCATATCAACAGCGTTATTTTCCGGTTTATGTTCTTTCCTTGATTCCTGCCCTTTACGGTCGTAACAAACACTCCGGCGGCCTTTGGGACTTTCTGCCGAACAATCATAAAATATGTATTCGCCTGTCTTTTTATCATGACCAACAACATCCGGTTCGCCGCCGGTTCTTTCCATTTCATTGAGTGACCACAATTTTCCGGTACCAGCTTCCAGCTTTGCCTGTACTTTACCCCATTCAAGACCTTTATGACGGTTCATGTTTTTTTCAAAACGGGCTTTTAATATTCTGATCAGCTCTTCATGTTGTACTGTTGACAGTTCCTTTTTATTTTCCATTGCCATACAATGTTATTTTGATTTGCTTACAATGTCCTGTAATTGGCTATGTGCCGTGTAGGGCAGAGAGATCATTTTCAGCGCCGGGACAGTGTCAGCTTTCATCTGCAAAGTTCCATTTGGTAATGTGCTCGGGTTTAGTTTAGCATTCCAGCACTTTCTTAGCATTTGCCGAAATATTCGCTTAAACTGTGATCTTTCCCATTTTGATTTATATAATTAATTCATTCTTTTTTCCGGTCCAAAGTTGAGAAGGCCATTTATCAGGACATTTTACAGGTGTTTATTTAGCCTGCTTTAACCATTGGCAAATACTTTTGCCTGTTCTCCACAATCACCCAAACCAGGATGGCTGTTAATACCAGTGGTATTGGCAATCCCATGCCCAATGTGAAATGATGTGCCAGTATACCAGCCATAATTGGCGTGAGTACCACAGCACCTAATGCACGAAACTTTGGCAGGATGAACAGTACCCCACCGATGATTTCAAAAACTGCTAATAGTGGCATCAGCCAGATTATTTCCATCATAGCCATAAACATTTTCATTGCCTGCTCCGGCATATCCTCAGGGACTGGCATGTAATTGAAGAATTTATTCAGCCCGGCATTGATGAACATGAGTCCGAAAAGCAGACATACCACAAAAAGAATTTTTTGTTTCATTTTATCATATCTTATAAGTCCGTTATACACTAACAGACATCTATCGGCCTTGGTTTAGTGCAATGCGGGATTTTTTGTAGTTTCTTCAAAAGGAGCAAATTTTGTTGAACCTTGCCATATTGTTTTTTCATCAGTTTCAAATTAAGACAAGACTGAGGAACGCTTCTGTACCGTCAGTATTGGGTCCTATTTAATCCTCCTTCGCCCCGAGGTCTCGGGCTTCGGCGGACGAGTAGGTATGGTTTAATTGGCTTCGCCGAGCTTCTCCTTCGTAGATTTACTTCGGAGAAGGAGCTCTCTCGCCTGAGGCGAGGTCGGTTCCCCGGGGCTTGCCCCGGAAAAAAGGGTACAGGGCTTGCCCTGGGGTTTAATACCATTTATTGTGAATTTGGCTTGGAGTAATTTTGGCACTACATTGTCTACTGGTGTTGGTTGTAAAGGAAGTTCGCCAGGATTACAGGATATACACTTAAGCCCGTATTGCACTACCTTTTTATCTGAGAGGTTCATGGGAAATAAATTATTTTCCGAATCGGCGGTGTTGAATAGTTACCCGCAATAAGTAGTTAACACCCTAAGATTGTCTTTATTATGCAAAACAACTATCTCTTGATCCTGAAAACAACCTTATCATAGAATGATTCAATCGGAGATATTGAAAATAAGTATTACACTCGTATCTGTATTTCTGTCATTTCCGGTCTTCCCGGCGAACGAGCTTATACTCACAGAAGAAAGAAGTTTTCAGTACGTATACCTCGAAACAAGGGAACCTTATGCAAAACACGATGAATTAATGAGGTTGTTCAACCACGAATGTATAAAACAAAATCTGCAGAAATATATTGCCGGCAATATGTTAACCATCTATCTGGATGATAATACGCCTGTCTGGCGAATTGCATTCGAACTAAATACCCCGATCCAGGTTGACAGACCGTTGAAGATCGATTCCATGCAATATACCAGCGGCATCATAAAGCATTATACAGGAAGCGACATTCAATATACCATACAGATTCTTCAGTTTCACATTCGGGAAATGGAATTGCATCAAACAGGACCAACCATGATTCAGTGGACTGAGATCCCAGAGCTGAGTGATCCTTCTATTCCTGAGATTGATATAATCATTCCAACCTGTAGCATTGATTCTGCTTCTTTTCTGATGACCAAAATATCGCGCTATCTGGTTCTCATCTCTATAGCGCTTTTTGTACTGTTGGGCATAATGGCATTGTGTATGAAAGCCTATAACAAAATCAGTAAACTGTCTCTGTCATTATTCCTTTTTTCTTCTGCTCTGGTATTATCGGGATGGATCGTAGGAGCATTTCGATATACCTTTTTTACCCGTTTTCCGTCATTTTACTATATAGCCGAGCTGTTCAGTTTTCTTCCTGCTCCGCTTTTGTTTTTATATATCAGATCACTCATAAAAAGAGAATCCGCATTTTCATGGTGGAACTTACTTCATTACATTCCATTTGCCGTTGTCTTCATACTTTGGATCGGGAAATATTATATACAACCCGCAGAGATTAAAAGGTTGCTGATCCTTTCAGAAGAAATCTTTCCGGAATTCCTGGTACATGCGGGAATTATCACCTTAAATGCGCAAATAATAGGATACATAGTATCGGCACTAATTCTTATGTATGTCGACAAGTTTAAAAACAGGAGTCTGAACGGATCCCGAAACCGTCGATATGCATGGCTGAGTTTTGTATTGTGGGGATTTCTGATAACAGCCTATATTGCCAATACAAAACATTTCCTGTATAATTATATAGGCGTATACAGCGATTTGGTCCATGTGTTGAGAATAACCAGCAATCTGGTATTTGTTATTGTCCTTTTTTACAAAGGGATGTTACATCCATATTTGCTTACGCAAAATACTTATCAACTATCTGACGGGCGAAAGCCCTCTTTGTCTAAAGGTATATTTGAACAGTACCGCGATCAGCTTATAAAATACATGGTTCATCACAGACCATATCTTATCCCTGAGATAACACTTACCAGGCTTTCAGAGATGACTTCCATACCTCCGCGTTCTTTGTCTGAAGTAATCAATAAAGGATTTCAGCAAAACTTTTTTGAATTTGTCAACAGTTACAGAATTGAAGAAGCAAAAAAAATGATTAGGAATTCGGATGCAGAGAATAAAACAATACTGGAAATCCTTTACGAAGTCGGCTTTAACAATAAGTCGGTTTTTAATGCCACATTTAAGAAACATACCGGAAAAACACCAACCGAATACAAGTTGGAAAAAGTGAGCTGATCATGGGAATTTTCCCTTAGACCGAGGCGATATTCCTTGTTTGACAACGAATGGCGCAGCCTTCAACGAAATCCATCCAGACCTAATAATAAATTGCACTTAAGACATATTATTCATATATTCTTAACCATTCCAGTGGCAGGGAATAACAATGCTCAAAAAGTAGAAATAAAGCCACAAGACTACCCCAAAAGCTGAAAATCTGAATAAAACAGATTTTATCTGTAGAACTTCATTCTCAGAAGAAAGGCCAAAAAGCCAAAAAATGGATAGATCCATTTAAAACAGTGCTATTTTTCAAAACATAAGGATTTTAGCAGCTATCGGGACGCAGGTGTGTCGCAATATTATGCCCAAAAAACAAAAGGGATATCTCAAAAAGAGTCAGATTTTATACGCTCTCCTTAAAATCAGTCGACTTCAGTATTTCTGTTTTGTAAGTTTAAGCTGAACCAAAACAATAAGGAGGATTACAAATGAAATTTTCAATTACGCTTACAAAATGGATCTTAGCAGCGAATACAATTCTGTTTATCGTGCAACCTGTTAATGCTCAGCGCAAGGAAAGGGTACAGATCAAATGGTATATTCAGTTAAGCAATGATGAAAACGATCCCGCTACAATTTCACTCTATGAGCAAGTGGAAAATTACAACAATTCACAGGACAGGATTGAAGTAGTTATTGATCCAAGCTATGCAGGATGCTCTTTTGATGCTACCGACTCACTGTTGATAAAGATCGATGAAGGAAATCCACCGGATATCACCTCACTGAATTATAGCGAACTATGGGAACATATGCTAGATATCCGACCTTATCTTTCAACGTATGATTTAAGCAATGCCGATTCTGTTTTCTTTTTCAAACATAAAGACAACAACAAATTATTGTACCTGACTTTCGGTGTCGGGAATGACCTTCTTTATTACAACAAGAGTATGTTCGACTCTCTCAATATGCCCTACCCACCGTCTGATTATGGTGAACCGTATAATGGCACCGATGTCTGGGATATGGACAAACTGGAAGAGATAGCCATGTTACTGACCTTGGATACGAATGGTTACAATGCCTTTCACGAAGAGTTCAATCCCGGTACCATTGTTCAGTATGGATACCACTGGCGATATTCAAATGGGATGGCGTTTATAAAACCTTTTGGTCAGCCGCAAATTGTCGATGAAGAATGCGAAGTAAGTGTTCCTTATTCTGCCAGACAAGCCTATACCTGGATCAGAGAAGGTACCTGGGATAAACATTTTATTTTGCCTGGTGAAGAAAACGTGGAGCTTAGTGCTGATCCCCTGGGTTCGGGAAAGGTAGGCATGGTACTCACCGGTTCCTATTATGCCGAAGAACTTGAAGATGTACCTTTCGAATGGGATATTGCGCCTGTACCTGAATACAACGGAAAAACCAACATAGCTTGGAATACAAGCTCATTTGGGATATTGAATACCTGTCAGCATCCTGATGAAGCCCTGGAGGTAATATTTACAATTGCCGGCGTGGCAGCACTGTACGGAACGACCATACCCACAATGAAAAACCTCAGAAGTGAAGTCAGAGACAGTTTAACGATGAGTTATCCGAATATCAGCTGGCGGGTTTTGGATCATTCCTTTGAGCGTATAAATCCTGATGAAAGCACCGGCGATGCTCTGCATTACAATATGGCCGCCTGGAGACTGGCCAACGATATGCGCGATTACCTGCAATTCGATCCTGCAGCCGATATAAACGGAGCGCTTGATACATATTTCATTCCACAGTGGGAAGCCATATTTGCCGATGCCTGCACCAATGATCCTTCAACGGGAATTTATGATCAGACAAATAAGGACTCCAATGCAAAAATCGAAGATCTGTGTACAATCTATCCGAATATAGTAAACAGTTATGCAAGGTTTTCCTTATGTATGCCGCATGCTGGAAAGGTGAAACTCACAATATACAGCGCAAACGGACAAATAGTAAAAACGCTCATCGATCGAAGCTATCAGCAGGGTGAATACGAATTTGTATGGACACCTCATGATGTACCTGCAGGAATGTATTTTGCCAGGTTTGATCTGGATGATTATTACGAAGTGGAAAAGCTTATAATCGTTCAATAAATATACAATGCAGTTGACGGGTTTTGGGTTTCGGATTGGGTTGGGTTGCCGGGTTGTTCATCGTCAATCGTTTGTCATGCTGAGTCCCGATTCAACCGTGCTCTGTCTTAGCGGCTACGCAACTGTAGGATAGTGCATCGTTTTGCATATGATAAACAGCTGTTTATCAAAAACTTCCCCCTCTGAAGAGGGAGATCAGAGGGGGTGTGTTTTACAATGTTTTGTTGCCCTTCATACCCGGAATGGCACCTGTACCCTCTTACCTTACAGGATGTTTCACCAGAATTTCTTCCGACTTCAGAAGGAGGTCGATGTACTGGGCCCTCTTGTAAACGAAGGGGTCGTTGATGTTCTTGTTCGAAAGCTTGCCTCTGAAATCGGCCAGCGACTTATAGCCTTTGCTGTCCATCCAGGATTCAAGGTCTTTCAGTATTGTGCCGATGTACTCGATCTTGTTTTTGTAAACAGTGCTTACCACCTGGACACAGTCTGCTCCGGCAAGGATCATTTTGGCAACGTCCTGGCCGGTAAAGATGCCTGTGTTACTGCAGATGCTTGCATGGATATTCTTGTAAAGAAGTCCGGCAAAACGCAGTGGCAGCCGGTTATCTTCGGGAGTACTCAGGTGGAACGGTGTGAAGTGTTCTTCTTTGTCCATGTCGATCTCGGGCTGGAAAAGACGATTGAACAGTACGCAGCCGTCAACTCCGGCCTTGTCTAATTTTGATACCAGGTTCAGCGGGTTGGCATAAAAAGGGCTGAGCTTTACACTAACCGGAATGCGAACCGCATTTTTTACTGCTTTCAATGTCTCGACCTGGTCGGCGATAAGCGAATGACCGTCGAAATCGACATCACGGGGAACATAGTAAAAGTTCAGTTCCAGCGCATCTACCTCCATCTCTTCTATCCGCTTGGCATAATCTATCCAGGATTCTTTCAGCATGGCGTTCAAACTTGCGATAACCGGTATCTGTATCGTTTTTTTAACCCGTGCCAGGTTGAACAAATGTTCTTCCGGTCCTGCATGTTCGATGCTGGGGAACAAATTGATCATTTCGGCGTGCCGCTCACTGTATTCGTGTAATTTATCGTCAAGCTGCGCACTTTCCAGCTGGATCTGCTCTTCAAACAACGATTTGTACACAATTGCCCCTGCACCGGCCTCTTCAATTTTTTTTACGTTTTCAATGTTGTTTACTAGGTTGCTGGCTCCAACAATAACAGGGTTTTTCAGTTCGATACCCATGTAACTGGTCTTCAGATTTGCCATATTTTCGTTTTTTTAAATTAGTTTGATTTTGTATTCAACAGGTGAATTGTTTTATTTGTATAGCGAAGGTAAGAGAATAGCTCAAAATTTAAAGCTTCTCAGGGCATTTTCGCGGCAGAAAATTACTTAATTTTTATAAATTCCGTATCATCGGAATATAGTTTAGAACAGTTCTTAAAGAGCGTTACAGGCTATGGGTTTACCATTTCGTTTCAGGCAGGTACCTTTGCTCCGCGTATTGATCCCGTATACAGCCGGTATTTTATGTGCCATGGGGTTTCACCCTTTCCGTTTGGAAATGATCATCATATCATTCGTTTTCATTGCAGCAACTTTGTTACTCAGGATCTTTTTCACCGGAAAGGATTGTTTCGGCCTGTACCCGGGCATGGTGTTTTTTGCCGGGTTTTTTCTCTGCGGATTGCTGGGCTGCTCACTGGCCACACGGCATCATGAATTTCCGGACCGGGAGCTCTCCGTTACTGCCATTGTTCATGATACACCCGAAGAAAAGCCGGGATTTGTGCAAATGGACTGCCGGGTACTGAATTATACGTATTCCGGCAGGAAAAAGATCGTTCATGAAATGATCAGGGTTTATTTTTCAAAGCCTGATACTCTGAACATTCCTTCCATTGGCGATTCGGTCTGTTTTACTTCGACCCTGCAAAGGATAAAGAACAGGGGGAATCCGAAAGAATTCGATTTCGGGAAGTATATGCGTAGTAAGGGGATATACTACCAAACCCGGGCGTATCATGAGGATATGGAGTTTGGTGGTAATTCGGGCAGGTACAGGCTCAGAAGGCTGGCTGCCCGGCTGCAGAAAAAAATGATCGGCTGTTTTATCGCGTATTCCATAAAAGATGATGAACTGGCAGTTTTATCAGCTCTTGCCGCAGGGAACCGTGAATACCTGGGCGATGAGATAAAGAACCGGTATGCGGGGGCCGGGGCCATGCATGTGCTGGCGGTTTCGGGCCTGCACGTCGGAATTCTTTACCTGTTTCTCAGCATGATCCTGTTCAGGAACAGGCAGACATCCTTTTTCAAAGGACTCAGATTTTGTGTGATCCTGCTTTCGATCTGGCTCTTTGCATTCATTACGGGACTTTCTTCTCCGGTTGTCAGGGCCTCGCTGATGTTTTCATTTTTTTTAGCCGGAAAAAGCTTTAACAGGACAACAAACAGTTATAACATCCTGGCGGCTTCCGCACTGATTGTCCTTGTGAACGATCCCCTGGAACTCTGCCGTGTGGGTTTTCAGTTTTCGTACCTGGCAGTTCTGGGCATTGTGTACATTCAGCCCAGGTTGTTTGCACTGGTGAAGTTCAATTATGCGCTGGCAGACAGGATATGGCAGTTGATGACCGTAAGCATTGCCGCCCAGCTTTCCCTTCTTCCGCTGAGTTTGTATTATTTTCACAGGTTCCCTGTTTATTTCTGGCTGACCAATGTCCTGATCATTCCGCTGGTCTGGCTGATCATGGTCTGTACCATGGTATTTTTTATTGTTCTTGCTGTGGGACCGCTGGCATTGGCGGTTTCCTCAGCCCTGGACTTCCTGCTCAAATCTCTCAATTTCATTGTGGAAAGCATTAATCTCCTCCCTGCAGCGGTGGTTTCCGGCATCAGGTTTGAAGCTATTCACCTTGTTTCCGGCTACCTGCTGATCCTGGCTTTCTTACTTCCGGCTGCCGGCGTTCAGAGGGTTTACCGCCTGGGTATAAGAGGTCTGGTGATTATTCTGTTTTTGTTTTCCGGAACGATAAGTTATATCCGCCATGAAAAGAAAAAGGAACTTATCGTATACAATTACAATCGTACCATACTGAGCTTTATTGACGGACACGATCATCTGATGCTTCTCGGAATGAAAAAGGGTGAGGAAAGCGCGGGTCTGATACGATGGAACCGGAATTTTGAGATCAGCAGGCAACTGCCGGATGATGCGGAAAGGTTATACATGGAAGATCTTCCGGAAAATGCGGACATCCTGGGAAATAAAATAGCGATCAGGTTGAACGGGCCAATGGCCGGTATCGACTATTCAGGAACAAGCATCAGTATACTTGAGAACAGTAAAGATCCCTTTCGTACGGGAGGTTCATATAGCATTGGTAAAGCTGATCTGCTGATATTCGGAAGAGGCAGGTTCCGGCCGGAGCAATTCGTATTTTCGGAACAACTGCCTGAAAAGATCATTTTCACCAGGACACTGCCTGATCATTATAGCAAGGCATGGCAGAATTTTGCAGCAAAAAATAACGTCGGTGTGCACCATGTTGTCACCGACGGGGCTTTTCATCTTATCATGGACTGACACCGGAAGAATGGCTGACTGAAGGTCGTTGTTACCTGCTTAACTATCATTTGTTTAAACATTTAGACTCCGTGATCCGTAGAAAATGCAGAATCTTTTAGCATATTATTTATAGAATGGTTTACTTTGCTTGGATTTTTAAAATTCCGGTTCGTACGCGGCTGACCGAAGCAGGCATAACATATCTTTGACGGGTTTGTCGGGCAGAACAATATAAAGGATGGTGCGGAGTGTTCGGGGCAGATACCCGGATCAGGATGGAAAGATCAACCATGACAGCAACGGGACCAGATATATTGTATATCAAACACAGATAAAGGATATTTAGAACTTTAATAAGAATTTATTCTCGTGAAAATCATAGTTGCAGGAGCAGGTGCGGTAGGATCTCATCTGGCCAAGATGCTTAGCCAGGAAAACCACGATATTGTATTGATAGACCCCGACGAAGAAAAATTAAGGCAGGTCGGAGGCAGTCTGGATGTAATGACGCGTGCAGGCTCAGCCACATCCATAGCGGACCTGATGGATTGCGGGGTCAGAAAAGCGGATCTGTTTATCTCCGTTGCCAGAAATGAAGAGACTAACATTACGGCTTCCATATTGAGTAAGCGTCTTGGTGCAAAAAAAACCATCGCCCGTATCGATAACCAGGAATATTTGTATGTCAGGCACCGGGAGCATTTTATCAGCATGGGCATCGATTACATGATCTATCCTGAAAAAATTGCATCCAAGGAGATCGTTGGGCTCCTTCACCAGACGGGGAGTACCGATATAGTGGATTTTTCAGGAGGGAAGCTGTCTATGTTCGTGGTAAAAATAGATGAAGATTCAGCGATTACCGGTAAGAGCCTGAATGAGATCGATAAGCAGGAAGAAAAAAATGAGTTTCGTGCTGTTGCTATCTCACGGGACGGAGAAACCATCATACCTGACGGTGATTTTGTTATTCACCCGGGAGATTTTATTTACGTCATAGCCACACAGGAAGGAATAGAAACTCTTATGGAACTTTCGGGAAAAAAGAAATACGATGTCCGGAATATCATGATCCTGGGAGGCAGCAGGATAGGCATGCTTACTGCCAAAGACCTGGGAACACAGCATAACATCAAACTGATAGAAAAAGAACGGGAAAAGAGTTATAAGTTATCGAACATGCTGAACAATACGCTGGTAATAAACGGTGATGGCAGGGATGTGAACATGCTGGCCGAAGAGGGGTTGGAGAACATGGATGCATTTATTGCGGTAACCGGTGATTCGGAAACAAATATCCTGTCCTGTCTGCTGGCCAGAAGGCTGGGTGTAAAGAAAACGATCTGTGAAGTGGAGATCCTTGATTATATATCCTTAGCAGAGAACATGGGGATTGATACCATCATTAATAAAAAGATCATTGCAGCCAGCAGGATCTTCCGTTTTACATCGGCCGAATCGGTTTCGGCAGTAAAATGCCTTACCGGTACCGATGCAGAGGTTATGGAATTTGAAGTGAAACCGGATTCAAAGATCACGCAGGCTTCGCTGAACCAGCTAAGCTTTCCGAAAAATTCGCTGATCGGGGGAGTGATAAGGGGAGAGATGAGTTTTATAGCCAATGGATATACGCTCATTAAACCCGGTGATAAAGTGGTGGTATTTACTCTTCCTTCGGCTATTCCGAAAGTCAATAAATTCTTCAATTAATCTCCTATGGTTAATTTTCGGGTAGTAGCTTTTATACTGGGTGTATTATTGATTCTTGAGGGTGCT
>JASFVU010000403.1:0-3754 GCA_050049665.1 Bacteroidales bacterium
GGCTTTGAAAAGTTCAATTGAATATTTTAAAGGAGATGAATTGGCTGCTACGGTTTGGATCAATAAGTATGCGTTAAAGGATTCTTTCGGTAATTTATTCGAAAAAACACCGGATGATATGCATAAACGACTTGCCAGGGAATTATCACGGATTGAACAACGATATAAGAATCCCCTGAGCGAAGAGGAAATTTACGGGGTACTGAAGGATTTTAAATACATAGTCCCCCAGGGAGGTCCGATGACGGGGATTGGCAATGAATTTCAGATCGCTTCCCTGTCTAACTGTTTCGTCATAGGGAATGACGGGCCTTCGGATTCATACGGAGCTATTATGAAAATTGATCAGGAGCAGGTTCAGCTTATGAAAAGAAGGGGGGGTGTAGGGCATGATTTATCGCATATCAGGCCCAAAGGCAGTCCCGTGCTGAATAGTGCACTCACATCAACAGGCGTAGTTCCTTTCATGGAACGGTACTCAAATTCAACCAGGGAGGTGGCACAGGATGGAAGAAGGGGAGCTCTTATGCTGAGTATTTCCATAAAACATCCTGATGCAGAGGATTTTATCGATGCCAAACTTACACCCGGGAAAGTTACGGGGGCAAATGTTTCTGTTCGCATCGATGACGAATTTATGAAAGCCATAGTGAACAATACTCCGTACATACAACATTTCCCCGTTGACAGCGAAAATCCGGGTCATACCAAAGAAATAGACGCCAGGGAATTGTGGTCAAAGATTGTACACAATGCATGGAAGTCGGCGGAGCCGGGTATTCTTTTCTGGGATACTATTACCAGAGAGTCAGTTCCCGATTGCTATGCAGAATTAGGATATAAAACAGTATCCACCAACCCGTGCGGGGAAATTCCCCTTTGTCCCTATGATTCATGCCGGCTGCTGGCTATCAATTTATACAGCTATGTAGAAGAATCCTTCACGGAGGAGGCCAGGTTTGATTTTCCGTTATTCAAAAAACATGTCCATATTGCACAGCGCCTGATGGACGATATTATTGATTTGGAGCTTGAAAAAATTGATGCCATACTTGATAAGATCGGCAACGATCCCGAAGAAATGGAGATCAAAAGAGCAGAAAGAAAGTTATGGGAGAATATACGGACAAAAGCTGAAGAGGGCCGCAGGACAGGTATCGGGATCACAGCAGAAGGGGATATGCTCGCTGCTCTGGGCTTGTGTTATGGCAGTGAAGATGCGATGGATTTTTCCATTGAAGTTCATAAGACCATAGCACTGGAAGCTTATCGTTCCTCTGTTTATCTTGCCAGGGACAGAGGATCTTTTGGTATTTATGATTCTCATCTGGAAAAGGAAAATCCGTTTATTCAGCGATTACGTAAAGAAGATGAAGACTTTTATAAGGACATGCTGAAGTACGGCAGACGAAATATAGCGCTTCTAACCATTGCACCCACCGGAACGACAAGTTTAATGACACAAACTACTTCAGGCATTGAACCGGTATTCCTGCCTGTTTATAAAAGGCGCAGAAAAGTGAACCCAAATGATTCGAGTTCAAAGATCGTTTTTACTGATGAAGTTGGAGATACCTGGGAAGAATACAATGTATTTCACCATAAATTTGTTACCTGGCTTGAAAAGAATAATTACAACCCGGATGAAGTGAGGGAATACGATGATGACAAATTAAATGAAGTCATAAAAAAATCTCCTTATTATAAAGCTACTTCCAATGACGTCGACTGGGTGAGCAAAGTAAAAATGCAGGGTGAGGTTCAGAAATGGGTTGACCATTCCATTAGTGTTACGATCAATTTGCCCAATGATGTTTCCGAAGACCTGGTAGGCCAGCTTTACATTACAGCCTGGGAAAGCGGATGTAAGGGAGTAACCGTTTACCGGGACGGTTCACGTTCAGGAGTTCTGATAGCTTCGGAAAAGAAGACGGATAAAACCGCAATCGATGATGAAAAATCCTATAAAAGGCCAAAAGTACTGGATGCTGAAATAATCAGATTCAATAACAACGATGAAAAATGGATCGCGTTCGTCGGGCTGAAAGACAATAAGCCGTATGAAATTTTTACAGGATTAGCCGATGAGGAAATGTTTCCTATTCCAAAATCAATTACAAAAGGTCAGATCATTAAGAACAGGGATGAGAAGGGTGTATCAAGATATGACTTTCAGTATATAGATAAATACGGATATAAAAATACTCTCGGGGGCTTATCGCATATGTTCGATAAGGAATTCTGGAATTATGCGAAACTTATCTCGAGCGTACTGCGTCATGGTATGCCAATTCCGCATATTGTAAGGCTTGTATCGTCACTCCGTCTTGACAGTGATACGATCAATACCTGGAAAAACGGAGTTGAGCGGGCACTGAAAAGATATATTCCCAATGGTACCAAGGTTAAGAAAGGAGCAAAATGCCAGGAATGTAATTCCGAAAATCTTGTCTATCAGGAGGGGTGCCTGTTATGTACTGATTGTGGTTCGTCAAAATGTGGATAGTGATGCGTCATATTTAGAATTGAAAAATGATATTGAAGCTTTTCGCCGTAATCCGGGCGATGAGAAGATGTCCATGCCTGATGATTAGTTGATTAATCGAGTAGCTGATGAGTTGAGAAGAAAGAATTTCAAGAACCAACCTGCAAATTTTGATTAACTGAATTAATCGAATAATTGATGAAATGAAGATCGTGATCAGAATAAGTGGATAAATCTCAAATCCCAAAAATCGAATTACAATTAAATACAAAATTTCAATATCCAAATTCTGGGATCATCAAACAAATATCAATGTCCAAACTCCAAATCCTTCAAACAGGCCTTTGAGTATTGAGATTTATTTTTTGGAGCTTCATTGTAATTTGGGATTTGTCTTTTGGAATTTGTTCATTTAGAACTAATCGTATATTTCATTTAGTTCAGTTCACCAGTTTACCGATTCATCATTTTACCAGCTAATCGTCTCTTTCAGGATTCAATATATGCAGAACAATACCAAAATATACAACATTCAATTTGTACTGAACTTAACTATAGTAAGGTTTTAAGCTTCATATAATCATAAGGGAAAAAGAGAAAGCGGAGAGATACGCTTTCTCTTTTTGTTTTTGTTTACCTGGAATTTCATCATACTTTTAAGGAAATAAATTTCTGAGGAATTACATAATATGTTAAATTTGAGTATTTTGCTTTCAATGGTTAAAAACCTTTGCCATGAATAACACGTCAAACTCAAATGCTGGAATGGGGTTGGGAATTGCCGGACTGGTGCTTGGTATTCTTTCTGTTCCATTGGGACTTATGAAATGTACCTTTGCAACCGGCCTGGTATTCGGAATACTTGGGATAACCCTGAGTGCAATCGGATTATCTCAGGCCCGGAAAGCCAATTCACCAACAGGAATGATCATTGCTGCTCTTATCGTCTCCATTATCGGTACCTGCTTTGCATTTATTAAACTGACAACATCGATTGCGAAGTTTAATGTTGTGACAGATAAATGGAGAGATCATATCGAAATCATTGATGAACAATCAGATGAATTCGAGGAAGGATTTGATGAAGAATTCGATGATGATATGGAAGAAACCCTGGAAGAGCTTGAGGAGGATCTGGATGTGGAAACGGAAGAAAGCATTCATATTGAAATTGATCTTGATGAAACAATGAAAGGTTTGTCAGATGAAGAAAAAGCCCGTAAATTGGGAAAAGCCACAGGTAAAGCGGTAAAGGAATTCGTTCGTGAG
>JASFVU010000024.1:0-11626 GCA_050049665.1 Bacteroidales bacterium
GAAAATATGAAAAGGCCCTTCTTAAATTGAATAATGAGTTAAACAGATACAGGAAAGGCGGTGCTTTTGAATCCATGTTCCCGCAAAGGTGGCTCCCTGTGGCTGTCGGAATCCTGAGTGAAGGCTTTACGGAAGAAAACAGGATGATCAACAGCACTATGAAAATGGTTCGCCCCAGAATAACCGAACAATATAAAGACCTGCTGGATTATCTTTATTCTCCTGATGCTAAATCGATTACAAACAAAAGGAATGTTATTGCCATGCGTTCACTGATCGGCTAAGGTATTTTCGGAAATCATACGGATCAATATTCACAATAAATTCAACTACTTTTGCCATTCATTCTTATCAAGAATTGAACAGAATCGGATCAGTATTGTATTATTTAACCGGACATTCAATGATTTAAGATAATATATAACCCGGGTTTCATTGATGGCACAAAAAAGCAACATAGAAAACGAACTGAAGAAACGCATCCTTATTCTGGATGGGGCAATGGGAAGCCTGATACAGGAATATAAGCTGACAGAAAAGGATTACAGGGGAGAGCGTTTTAAAGACTCACAAACTGACCTGAAGGGGAATAACGATCTTCTTTCCATTACAAGGCCCGACATTATAAAAGAAATACATGATAAATACCTGGATGCCGGTGCAGACCTTATAGAGACCAATACCTTCAATGCAAACAGAATTTCACAGGCCGATTATAACCTCGAAATTTACTCGTATGAAATGAACCTGGCTTCGGCACGGATTGCAAAAGAATCGGTCCGGAAATACACATCCCTTACTCCCGGTAAACCAAGGTTTGTGGTTGGAGCTATGGGACCTACGAACAAAACCGCTTCGCTTTCGCCCGATGTCAATGATCCCGGATACAGGTCAGTAACCTTCGATGATATTAAGGAAGCATATGCGGAGCAGGTAAAAGGTCTGATCGACGGAGGCGCTGATCTTCTTATGATAGAAACGGTCTTTGATACGTTAAATGCAAAGGCCGCTCTTTTTGCTGTTCAGGAAGTTTTTGCCGAAAAAAATACGAAGTTGCCGATCATGGTTTCCGGCACGATCACCGATGCCAGTGGCAGAACACTTTCGGGACAGACGATCGAAGCTTTTCTGAATTCCGTATCCCATATCAAATTGCTGAGTGTCGGTGTAAACTGTTCCCTTGGGGCCAGGGAGATGAAACCTTATGTGGATGCGCTGAGCAAGCGGGCTCCCTTTTATGTAAGCGCTCACCCGAATGCAGGCCTGCCCAACCAATTCGGCGGATACGATGAATCGCCCGCTCAAATGGCCGGTTACCTTAAACCCTATCTTAGTGAGGGCAATGTAAATATTGTCGGAGGGTGTTGCGGGACAACACCCGAACATATTAAGGTTCTGGCAGAGATGGTAAAATCATACAATCACCGTACCCTTCCGCTCATGAATAAGCAAACCCAGCTTAGCGGGCTGGAACCCCTTACGATATCTCCCGAAAGCAATTTTATCAACATTGGCGAACGGACCAATGTTGCAGGCTCAAAAAAATTCGCCCGTCTCATACAGGAAGAGCGGTATGAAGAAGCCCTTTCGATAGCCAGGGAACAGGTTGAGAATGGCGCTCAGATCATTGATGTATGTATGGACGAGGCCATGATCGACGGTGAAAAGTCCATGGTCACTTTCCTGAACCTGATAGCTTCCGAACCGGAAATAGCACGGGTACCGATCATGATCGATTCCTCAAAATGGTCGGTCATCGAGGCTGGACTTAAGTGCATACAGGGAAAAGGAATTGTGAACTCAATATCGTTAAAAGAAGGTGAAAAAGCATTTGTCGGATACGCCAATAAAATATTAAGCTATGGTGCGGCAACAGTTGTCATGGCCTTTGATGAAAAAGGACAGGCAGATACTTTCGAACGAAAGATCGAAATTTGCGAACGCGCTTATAAAATCCTGACCCAGGAAGTCGGTTTCCCCGCCGAAAACATCATTTTCGATCCGAATATTCTGGCAATTGCCACCGGTATTGAGGAACATAATAATTATGCCGTAGACTTTATCAATGCGGTAAAATGGATCAAAGAAAACTTACCTCACGCCAAAGTCAGCGGAGGAGTCAGCAATTTATCCTTCTCCTTCAGGGGAAATAACACCGTGAGGGAGGCTATGCATTCCGCTTTCCTGTTCCACGCAACAAAAGCCGGTATGGACATGGGTATTGTTAATCCTTCCATGCTTGAAGTGTACGATGAAATTCCCGGTGATCTTCTCGAACTGGTTGAAGATGTGATATTCAACAAAAGCCAGGATGCGACCGAAAGACTGATCGGTTATGCCGAAACGGTTAAGCAGAAGGATAAAAAAGAAGTCAAAAAGGATGATTGGAGAAAAGGGACACTCCGGGAACGCTTAAACCATGCTCTGGTAAAAGGAATAATAGAATACATTGAGGAAGATGTACTTGAAGCGAGAAGCCATTATCCGAAAGCCATCCATATTATTGAAGGTCCCCTGATGGATGGTATGGGCATTGTCGGGGATCTGTTCGGTTCGGGAAAAATGTTCCTTCCTCAGGTCGTTAAAAGCGCCAGGGTAATGAAAAAGGCCGTTGCCGTTTTGCTTCCTTTTATCGAAGAGGAAAAAGAAGCGGACGGAAAATCTTCCGGTATAGGCAAAATACTTCTTGCAACGGTTAAAGGGGATGTGCATGATATCGGGAAAAATATTGTAGGTGTGGTACTCGGATGCAATAATTACGAAGTAATTGACCTCGGAGTAATGGTGCCAAGTGAAAAAATTCTCCGGACAGCGATTGAACAAAACGTGGATATCATCGGACTCAGTGGCCTGATTACACCTTCCCTGGAGATCATGGCCGACTTTGCCAGGGAAATGAAAAAGAAAGGCATCAATAAACCATTGCTGATCGGAGGAGCCACAACCTCCAGGATTCATACTGCGGTAAAAATTGAAACACAAACCGATTCGCCTGTCATTCATGTGAAAGACGCTTCACGCAGCGTAGGTGTTGTAAACAATCTGATATCAAAAGAGTTGAGTGCCGGCTATATTTCACAGATCAAAAAAGAGTATGAAGAACTTCGTTCCGGGTATGCCGGTTCAAGTTCCAGAATCAACTACATCACACTGGAAGAAGCAAGAAAAAATAAGCTGAAGATCGATTGGGAAAAGTCTCCGGTCTATGAACCAATATCCCCCGGAATTCATGTCTTTGAAGATTACCCTATTCATGAGATCAGGGAATATATCAGCTGGGTTTTCTTTTTTGTGGTCTGGCAGTTAAGAGGAAAATACCCGGATATTTTAGACGACCCCAAAATGGGAACCGAAGCCCGTAAGTTATTTGACGATGCCAACGAATTGCTTGACAGGATAGAAAAAGAAAACTTGTTGCAGGCCAAAGGGGTGATCGGTATTTTTCCGGCTAATGCCATTGGCGACGATATAGCAGTCTATCAGGATGAGAAAAAAAGCAAAGTCCTGGTAACATTCCGTAATCTCCGGAACCAGGTTCAGAAAGAAAACGGTTCTCCGAATTTATGCCTGTCGGATTTTATTGCTCCTGAAGATTCGGGAAGAACGGATTACCTTGGTGCCTTTGCTGTAACAGCCGGACTGGGGATTGAGAAAATACTTTCTGAGTTCGAAAGGGACCATGATGACTACAGCAGTATCATGATCAAAGCCATGGCAGACAGGCTGGCTGAAGCTTTCACAGAACTGATACACCTGAAAGTAAGAAAAGAATACTGGGGATATGCTACCGGTGAAAAATTATCACTGGATAAACTCTTACTCGAAAAATACCAGGGTATCAGACCTGCTCACGGCTATCCCGCATGTCCCGATCACTCGGAAAAAGAAACATTGTTCAATCTGCTTGACGTGCAAAAAAATACCGGTATGAAACTTACTGAAAGCTTCTCCATGGTTCCTGCCGCATCGGTAAGCGGCTTAATGTTCGCTCATCCGTTGTCGAAATACTTCTTTGTCGGGAAACTATCAAAAGACCAGATCATTGATTATGCAAAACGGAAGCAAACTGATGTTTCTGTCATTGAGAAATGGCTGGTTACCGAACTGAACTATTCCTGAACAGGTATAAAAAACAATTTACTTTGATGGAAGTTGCTATATTTAACTTATGAAAATTACAGACATCTTTCTTTCACAAGAGAAAACTTTTTCATTCGAGTTTTTTCCTCCCAAAGATGAAATATCTGCAGTGGATTTCGGAATCAATGTGGGCAGACTGATGAAATTATCACCGTCGTTTGTTACGGTCACGTATGGAGCCGGAGGTTCGACGCAGGAACGGACTTTTTCCCTGGTAGATTACCTGCAGAATAAAATAGGTCTGACCACAGTAGCCCATTATACCTGTGTGAATGCCACAAAAGACAAGGTTTTGAGAGACCTTAAAACGATCTCGGAAAGAGGCATTCAAAACCTGATGTTGTTGCGGGGCGATCCCCCGGAAGGAGAAAAAAAACTCACACCAGGCAGCGATGGTTTTAACTATGCGAGCGATCTGATCGCTTTTGTTGACGAGCATTTCGATTTTTGTAAGGCCGGTGCTGCTTATGTCGAGAAACATCCGGAAGCCATAAGCCTCGAAGAAGATCTGATCAATACAAAAGAAAAAATAAATGCCGGAGCCGATTTTCTTGTTACCCAGCTATTCTTTATAAACGAATATTACTTCAGGTATATTCAACTGGCCAGGAAACAGGGAATTACGTGCAGGATCCTGCCCGGTATAATCCCCATCACATCATTCCATCAGATTGAACGGTTCACAAACATGTCTGCGGCTAAAATACCCCCTGAATTAGCCAATGAAATTGAAATGAACAGGGACAATCCCGATAAATGTTATGATATAGGAGTTGAATATACGATCAGACAATGCCGTGAATTGCTGGCCATGGGAGCTCCGGGAATACATTTTTATACCCTGAACAAATCCAGGGCCGCAGTGGAGATCTTTGAATCATTGTAATCCAACTATTCTGCTGTAAAATCCTGTTAAAATACTGCAATCATTAGTTATATTTGCACAGGAAATCATTATCATGCGGGAGTAGCTCAGTGGTAGAGCATCAGCTTCCCAAGCTGAGGGTCGCGGGTTCGATCCCCGTTTCCCGCTCTTTATAATTTTTCCGGTTATTTTTCAGCAACCGGTAAGGGTCGCGGGCCCTGAGAATCAGGGACATTCCTGATGTATGTTTTCCCCTGGTTTATATCCTCAAAACAAAGACTAAACCGCTTCCAGAAGTGCTTTCAGAAAATCCCAGAACTTTTCAACAGTATCGATACGGACCTTTTCATCAGGTGAATGGGGATGCCTGATCGTCGGACCGATGGAAATCATATCCAGATTGGAATATTTGCTCCCGATGATACCGCACTCCAAACCGGCATGGATCACCTTAACAACGGGTTCTTTACCAAACAGTTTTGAATAGGTATCTTTTGCAACAGATAAAATCTTCGAATTTGTATCAGGCTGCCACCCTGGATAGTCACCGTTGAATTCCGTCTGTGCATCCACTTGCTTAAAGTGGTTTTTTATTTCTCTTCCGAGATATTTTTTTTCAATATCGTCGGAACTCCTTAAAAGCAATTGTGCCTCACACTTTCCGTCCCCGATCCTGACCACGGCCAGGTTGGTGGATGTCTGAACGACATCAGACATAAAATCGGACATGTTTATGGGACCGTCGGGACATGTATTGATGGCTTCCATGGTCTTGTTAAAATCATATGCCGGCATTACCTGATCTGTCGGTTCAGCCTGTTTCAGTTCGATCTGAAGATCGGGCTCGGCTTTCTTATACTGATCGATCAGTACCTGTCGATACCGGTCAACTGTTGTCTGCAGTTTTTCCTCATTGCAATCCCGGATATGAATAACAGCACTTGCTTCCCGTGGAATGGCATTTCTGAGATCACCTCCGTGAAAATCCGAGATCCTTATATCGCATTCCTTCTTAAGATTCAATAACAACTGAGAAAGCAGTTTATTGGCATTTCCTCTTCCGAGATGTATATCCAATCCCGAGTGACCTCCTTTCAGCCCTTTAATACCAAGATGAAAGGCAAGGCTGGAATTAACAGGCTCATATTTGTATTGCCATGAAACATTTGCATCAACACCACCGGCACATCCCACAAATAATTCTCCCTCATCTTCGGAATCCAGGTTGATCAATACATCTCCCTTTAAAAAACCGGCTTCCAGTCCGAATGCCCCGTCCATGCCTGTTTCTTCACTTATGGTAAACAAAGCTTCGACAGGACCGTGCTGAATATCCGAAGATTCCAGTACTGCCAGGGTGGCAGCAACGCCAATGCCATTGTCTGCTCCAAGGGTTGTTTTGTTGGCTTTTACCCAGTCTCCGTCGATTATCGTTTCTATTGCATCACGGGTAAAGTCATGCTGTTTATCGCTGTTCTTTTGGGGAACCATGTCAACATGGGATTGCAGAACCACCGTTTTGGCTGATTGCTTCGCCGGATGAGCGCCTTTCCTAATCAGGATATTCCCCGTACCGTCAATGTGGTATTCCAGATTATGCTTCTCAGCAAATGTCTTCAGAAATTCGATAGCTCCCTGTTCATGTCCGCTTGGACGAGGCACTTGTGTAAGATCGTAAAAATGTTTCCATAAAATTTCCGGGGATAGTTCTGTAATTTTCATGTGCAGGATTTTTTTCACTTTAAATTAACCATTTTATTTTCTTAACCCAAATTTGTCGCCGGAAATACGGTTTTTCATACGACTTTCCTGTATAACCAATAATTAAAGCTCCTTGCAGGATTCAGTGGCCTAAAAGTATGGAACTGCAACATCAATTGAAAAAACCCCGGATTGTATGTTTTTAAGGAATTGTAAAAACTCCCGGTTAATGTTTTTCGTCAGTAAAATGAACAATTTATCCGTCTGCCAAGCGTAAATTAAGTTTAACAGAACTTTAACAGGTATTTGAAACAAAAATTGTTTATTTTGCGTTCCTGTTATAAGCGTCGGGATTCTATAGTTATCAGAGATGAAAAAATGTATCATTATTGCCTGCTTATTCGTGGTTATGTCGGTGTACGGACAGGATGTAAACTGGCTTACATTTGAAGATGCCATTGAAATGACCAGAAAGGAACCGAGAAAGATTATGATCGATGTGTACACTGACTGGTGCGGATATTGCAAAGTAATGGACAGAAATACTTTCAGCAACAAATACATCGCCAGATACCTGAATGAAAGTTATTACCCGGTGAAGTTCAATGCCGAGCAAAAAGAAGAGATCACCTTTAATGAAAAAACATATAAATATGTCGCCCAGGGCTCAAGAGGTTTTCACGAGCTCGCAGCGGCTCTTCTGAACGGTCAGTTAAGCTATCCTTCCATTGTGTTTCTCGATGAACAGATAAGGATCATCCATGTACAAAAGGGGTATGTGCAGGCAAAACCCTTTGATGAGATCATAAAGTTCATCGGGGGAAACCATTTTAAAACGGAATCATGGGACGAGTGGCGTGCGGATTATCAGTCTCCCATTGCCAATTAAAGTGCCGTTATTTTTTCAGGTCTGAATATTCCCTGTGTTTTCTTTCGTTGCTTCCGGGAATATAATATACATTACCTATATCGGAATCACATTATTCTGTTTGATAAGAGAGTTCCGTAAAATGCCGTAAACTTTTTATAAATGACCAATCATTTTAAAACACTTATCGGGAGAATATTTCCGTACTGAAAGATCCTCAGTTCCCCTTCCAGGATCGTATTGCTGCCGTAAAAGACCTCGGCAGAAGCCATATCGGGTACCCTGTAAAACAGGACATTCTCGTAAGTAGGACCGGTTAAAGGGAATTGTATGTTTTGCAATACATCGGTAAACCTGAGATTACGAAGTTCCAGGACAAGGGGTTTCCCTGCCGTTCCTGTCGCATCCTGAAACCCTTCTTCACCGGAAAACCGGCAAAAAATATGTCTTTCAAGTTCCTGATTTGTCCGAGGAACAAAATAGAAGGTTTTCACAATGGTATCCGACCAGGCTTTCCCTATAAACAAAGAAAGGTATTCTTCTTCCAGCTTTGTCAATTCCTTCACACTGATCTCCAGGGCCTTCCCGTCGGGGAATACGTCGTATTGCCCGGCCAGTAACTTAAACCTTCTTTTCCGTATCTTGATGATAAAATTTGCAGCCTCTTCCGCTTTTTTCCCGATGGTCTTTACTCCGGCCGATTGTTTAATGACCGGCAGATCGGTTGGAACGTCTCCCCGGGAAGATTTTTGTTTCTCCCCCGACCCGATCAGATTCCTTTTCACGGAAAGATCCGTATACGGAATTTCGCCAGGCTCATCTTCATAAAGATTATCCAACTGAACAAATGGATTATAATCGTCTAATCTCATGGTCAATCCCTGATTTGTCAGTTTCAAAAACTCTTCGTAAACGAATTGCGGATCATCAGCCTGAACCGAAAAGTAATAATCAGGATCCGGTTGCTCCATGGTATGCATAGTTACTCTGTCCAGTTCCCATGAGGTTTTCGGTTCGGAAATGGCTCCTTCTATTCCCAGGTACTTTTCCGCATACTGGTAATACGGCCCGGGAACGGTATAATGCCGGACAGCAGTGGCTGTAAGAATAAGCCGGCTACGCGGAACGGAATAAATAAAACTGTTTCCCGAATACTGTGCCAGATCGTGAATGTTGGTAATACTGATCTTGCCTGCCGGAGCACAGGCTGCGACAAGGAAAACGATCAAAGACAAAACGTTAATTTTTTTCATGTTCGGTTTTCTTTTTTTCTATTACGCAAAATGCCCTCCCGATATTGTCTGTGATATCCGATGCAATTAACCCATGCTGGCCGAAACATTCCGCAGAAATATCACCGGCCATCCCATGCAGACAGACCCCGAGTTTAGCAGCTTCCTCACAGGAATAATCCTGTGCCAGCAGACCCATGATAATCCCTGTCAGAACATCTCCGCTCCCGCCGGTCGCCATGCCTGCATTTCCGCTGGTATTAAACCAGACCTCTCCTCCGGGAGTGGTTATGCAGGTATACGCACCTTTCAATATAATAATACATTGCCTGTCCATTGAAAACTGACGCTGAAATTTCATTCTGGAATAGCTGTCGCCGAATGTGCCGAACAACCGCTCAAATTCTTTCGGGTGGGGCGTAAGGATGGCATTACCGGGCAAAATATCTTTCCATTTTTCAACGGATGACAACAGATTAATACCATCGGCATCGATCACAACAGGTACTTTTACCTCCCGCAAAAGGGCGATCAATGCTTTTTTAGTGTTCGGCTTTTGGTCGATCCCCGGTCCGACTGCCACGGAAGAATACTTGTCAAGGGAACCGTGTTCCGTAAAAATAATGTCCGATTCATCCATGGCTATAAGCGCTTCGGGCAACGATGTTTGTATTATTTCCACCCCGAATCGTGGTATGTGAACCGTTAGCAGACCAACTCCCGACCTGACGGCAGCACGGGCCGACAAAACGGCCGCCCCCATCATGCCATAGCTGCCGGCAATAAGCAGGGCATGCCCGTAAGTACCCTTATGAGAAAATTTCTTCCTTTTCTTAATGGATCCTGCGGCATCCTCCCCGGTGAAAAAATGAAGGTTCGTGTTCTCATTTTGAATGAATTCCGGATGAATACCTATCGGCAATACAGACCATTCTCCGGTAAATTCAGAATTCTCAGGGAAAAAGAACGATAATTTGGGAAATTGAAAACTCAGGGTAAAATCCGCCCGTATGATCCCTTCGTCCCTGTTCCCGGAATTATCTTCACCAAACAACCCGCTTGGAATATCGATGGCAATAACAGCTTTTTTTTTCGAATTGTTGATATGACCGATCAATTGAAAGGCAAGACCTTCCACAGGCCTGGTCAGACCTGAGCCGAACAATCCGTCAATGATTATTTCAGCTCCCCGGATCTCCGGAAAATCCTCAGCCTTCATCAGTCTGCTTACCTGAACCCCAGTCTCCTGCTCCAGTCTTTTTCTGTTTGATTCCGAATCAGGTGACAAGGATCTGCCAGTGTCAAGAAGGTAAAATGATATATTTCGGAACCCTTTGTGCCATAACAATCTTGCCAGTGCCCATGCATCACCGCCATTATTCCCGTGTCCGGCAAAAAAAAGAAATTGATACCTGTCGGTATAGTTCGATACGATCCATTCCGCCAGCCGGCCTGCGGCCCTTTCCATCAGGTCGATGGAAGAAACAGGCTCATTGGCGATCGTGTAAGCATCGGCTTCACGTACTTTATCTACCGGAAAAAATTTCACTTTTGGTTTTTATTTTTTTTTCTGAACGAATTTACATCCATTCCTTTCTGGAAAGCAAATTTAACAGGACATTGTTAATATCAGGAACCGAATCTAAAAATTCTTCTATATTTGTTACATTCTATTTATGACCGATCTTAATATTCATATAATTCTGATACATATTAAAACTTAAGCATATGGCTCTATTTCCTAAACATCCGAAGGGACTGGCAGTTCTCTTTTTCTCTGAAATGTGGGAACGGTTTTGTTATTACGGTATGAGAGGCCTTCTCACGCTTTACCTGATTGATACGCTGCTGAAAGGAGACACGGAAGCCTTTGCCATATACGGTGCCTATACCGCCCTGGTATATGCAGGACCTGTATTGGGCGGGCGGATTGCCGATAAGATACTCGGTTATAAATATGCTGTGATCCTAGGTGGTATCATGATGGCCATCGGTGAGTTCCTGATCCTGGGAGGAACAGATCACTGGCTATATTTCGGAATGGGAGCCATCGTCATTGGCAATGGCTATTTCAAAGCCAATGTATCCTCCATTGTAGGAAAACTTTACAGGGAAAATGATCCGAGACGGGATTCGGGCTTTACCATATTTTATATTGGTATAAACGTCGGAGCACTTCTGGCAACCACCCTTGTAGCCGAGGTAGGGAGTAAACTCGGATACCAATACGGCTTTGCCCTCGCCGGTATCGGCATGTTGCTCGGAGCACTTATTTTCACAAGCGGACATCGTATTTTTGCAGATAAAATTCAGCCTCCGCATCCGGAAAAACTGCATAAAAAAATGTTTGGCCCGTTTACCCAGCTACACCTGGTCATTTTCGCTTCAATACTGGCCGTACCTGTCATTTTTCTGCTGATCATGTATAACGAGATCGTTGCTTATTTGCTTGGTGCGACCGCAGTTTATGTTGTCTTTACATTATTATCGGCCGGCGTTAAAGAAGGGAAAGTACTGCTGCACAGGATGATCGCCTTTATTATCCTGCTATGTTTTAATGTGGTCTTCTGGGCCTGCTTCGAGCAGGCCGGAACCTCCCTGACCGTTTTTGCACGTCAGAATATCAACCGTAGCGTACTCGGATGGGAAATGGGTGCCCCGACAACACAATTTTTCAATCCGTTTTTTATCCTGGTATTTGGTTCCATATTCTCTGCCATGTGGATCTTCCTTGACAAAATAAAAAGAAATCCCAACATACCGATGAAATTCGGTTTCGGGATACTCCAATTGGGTCTGGGATTTCTAATGGTGCAACTG
>JASFVU010000404.1:0-3730 GCA_050049665.1 Bacteroidales bacterium
CAAAACAATTTCAGTGAACTGGTCTATGGAGGAAGAATCTTTTACAAAATAATCTATGGCGGGGTCTACCTGAGGCAGGACATCCGGTTCCAAATGGATGCACTGATCGTATTGTTAGGAACTAGTTTTAAAAATTGGTCCTTTTTTTACACGTATGATATAAATTTGTCAGGAGCCGATTCCAGATTTTCAAAATTAGCTGCTCATGAAGTAACTTTTTTGTATCAATTGGAGTATAAAAGGAATAGTAACAAAAAAAGCAGTAAAAAAAGGGCAATAAAATGCCCGAAGATATAGTTTATATTGTTGGAAATTGTAAATTAGAGTAACGATAAATATTAAATAAAACCGTTTGATCATGAACTTTAAGCTGTCAGCAATTACTCAACTGGTAATCTTAGCCTTTATTTTATCATCTTGCGGTGGTGGAGGAAGTAATACTTCTTCAACTACGGGATGGAGTTACAATGATCCGGACAACGGAGGATTTGAAGTTCAATATGGCTATGAACAGGAAACAGGTCCGGGCCTTGTATTGATTGAGGGCGGAACCTTTACCATGGGACGAGTTGAGCAAGATGTATTGTACGATTGGAACAATATACCAAGGCGTGTTACTGTCAGTTCATTTTATATGGATGAAACAGAAATAAGAAACGTGGATTACCGCGAATACATGCACTGGATCAGGAGGGTGTTTATTGACTACCCTGAAGTATACAGGAATTCCGTACCGGACACACTTGTCTGGAGAAGGCCGATGGCCTATAACGAACCTTATGTTCAGTATTATTTTCGGCATCCTTCCTACAACGAATACCCGGTCGTCGGGGTAAACTGGCTTCAGGCAACCGATTATTGCTCATGGAGAACCGACAGGGTAAACGAAGGAATTTTAATTCGTGAAGGAATCCTGAATCCGGATCCGAATCAGGTAAATGAAGAAAACTTCAATACGGAAGCTTATTTAGCAGGACAGTATGAAGGTTTGGTAAGAGAAAATCTTCCCGATCTTGATCCGAATAAAGACACCAGGCGGGTAAGGCTTGAAGATGGTATCCTTCTTCCGCGATATCGTCTTCCTACAGAAGCCGAATGGGAATATGCAGCATTGGCCCTTATTGGAAATACGTATGAAGAACGTGTTTACGAACGCAGAATTTATCCGTGGGACGGACACAACGTGAGGATGGACAGTAAAAAGAGCAGGGGTAAAATGCGTGCGAATTTTATCAGGGGACGTGGTGACCTTATGGGACTTGCCGGCGACCTGAATGACAATGCTACAGTACCGGCCCCGGTAGATTCCTATTGGCCGAACGATTACGGTTTGTATTGTATGGCAGGAAATGTCAATGAATGGGTACAGGATATTTACCGTCCGCTTTCCTTTGAAGATGTTGATGAATTCAATCCTTTCCGTGGTAATGTATTCAAAAAACTTGCAACGGATGAAGAAGGCAATATTGCTGAGAAAGACAGTCTCGGAAGATTGCGTTATGTCGAAATAAGTGTGGATGAAGCTATCAACAGATGGAATTACAAGAAAGCCGATTACAGAAACTACCGTGATGGCGATTATGAATCAAGCATCGTGGAAGGTGGCGACTGGAACAGTGGTATACGCGACCAGGAACGTGGATCAGACAGGATGTATACACGGTCAGTCGGTGATGAAAGTTCTCTTATCTCTGACCATACAAGGGTTTACAAAGGTGGTTCGTGGCGCGACCGTGCTTACTGGATGACACCGGGAGCCCGCAGGTTCCTGGATGAAAATTCCTCCCGCGATGACCTTGGCTTCAGATGTGCTATGATCAGGGTAGGAAGTCCCGGAGGAAATTAATTTTAAATGAGAAAGCTCACTTGTTTGAAATACAAGTTTCAGGAATAAAGCATTAACTTTAAAGGCTGCCAATGGCAGCCTTTTTTCGTTCAATACAACAGATCCTATGCAGGATATAAATCTGTTCTATAAAAAATATTTCAAACCCGGAAACGTCTGTACCGATTCCCGTACCATTAAACCCGGTGATATTTTTGTCGCATTAAAGGGGGAGAAATTCAACGGGACCCGGTTTATCAAAAAAGCACTGGAATCCGGTGCGGCCACCGCAGTTACAGATGATGCCTCCATAGCCGGGAAGAACATTTATCCGGTCGGTGACACATTGTTGTTTCTGCAGAACCTGGCCACGCATCACAGGAAACACTCCGGATTTCATGTCATCGGGTTAACGGGAACCAACGGAAAAACCACCACAAAAGAACTGATCCGTTCCGTCATTGAAAAAAAATATTCATGCAAAGCCACGATGGGGAACCTGAATAACCACATCGGGGTTCCGCTTACCCTGTTATCCATCCCTTCCGGAACGGAATATGCCATAATAGAAATGGGTGCCAATCACCAGGGTGAGATCGCACGGCTCTGTCAAATAGCCCTTCCCGATTCGGGATTAATTACTAATATCGGGATGGCGCACCTTGAAGGATTTGGCGGCATAGATGGTGTTTTAAAGGCTAAAAATGAACTTTATTCTTATCTGATTAATAACAATAACACAATATACCTGAACGGAGCAGACGAAAAATTAAGCCGGATCATTCAGACCTATAAGAATAAAGTAATATACAACGATCCTGCAGGTATTTGTTCAGGAGAAGTAATCGAAGACTACCCTGAACTCAAAATAAAGATCACCTACGATCAACAACATCGTTTCATTGTACAAACTAACCTATATGGCGGGTACAACCTTGAAAACATCCTTGCGGCTGCCTGTATCGGGGTCGATCTTGACATCCCGTTCCGGGATATAAACAAAGCAATTGAAGATTATGTGCCCGCAAATCACCGTTCCCAGATACTGAAACTTGGCTCGAACAAGATTATCCTTGACTGTTACAATGCAAATCCGACAAGTATGCAACAGGCCCTGATGAGTTTTTCCCGGTTCAAAGCCGACAAAAAACTGGTTATCCTGGGCAGTATGAAAGAACTCGGGGATCATTCGCAGAGAGAACATCAAAAACTGCTGGATTTGCTTGAAAAATACCATTTTAAAGAATGCATTCTTATCGGGAATGAGTTTTCGGCTGGCAGAACCGGACCATTTACCTTCTTTGCGTCTTTTGACGAATTCAGGAATTCCTTTGAGCCGGAAAAGTTCAATGATTATGCCATCCTGGTAAAAGGTTCAAGAGCCAATGAACTGGAACGTATCACCGGTTTGTTCGAAAACTGAGGATCCTTGCCGGTGACGTATCACACAATACTCCTTCGTCCCGCATAAATTCGAAATTCCAATGACGAAACATCATTTTATTGCTAACAGGACACTAGGATAACTCACTTCTCAATATCAGAACCTCTTTCAGAGTATCCATTAGTTTGGATGGAAGTGAGGGTTTTACAATGCATGCATGAAATCCCACATTCATGCACTTCTTTTTATTTATATTAAGAACGTCGGCACTGTAAGCGATAAATTTGATGTCGGGACGAATTGCCCTTGCTGCCTCTATTACTTCAAAACCGGATAACTTAGGCATCAGAATATCAAGGATAACAACCGTATAGGTAGAATTCGGTACTATTTTGTTCAAAGCATCAGCCCCATTGGACACATAGTCGACCTTTGCGCCTGTTTTCCTTAATATTTTTTCAATCAACAGATAACTGTAATAGTCATCGTCAGCAATTAAAAAGTGCTCATTGGTCCAGTTG
>JASFVU010000406.1:0-3724 GCA_050049665.1 Bacteroidales bacterium
TCGTTATTGAACCCTTCATCACAAAGATTGAGTACATAGTCGATCTGAGGTCTTAGTTTTACCAGGTTATTTACCAGTTGGTCGTGGTTGTCAAGGTATATGAATTTGTAATCTTTTAAAGAACTCAATGCGATCTTGAGTTGCTGGATCGTATTGTAATCATCTTCATCAAACACGGTATCGGGTTTTACTATGTCTGTTTTTTTCGGATCGCCCAACAATACGGCAACATTTTTAATCTCTCCGGATTTTTGTTTTACCGGTGTCCATTCCTTTATGACTTCCGAAGTAGCGATAATGCGTCTTTCCATCATGCCCAGGTCCTGATTGCGCATGGAATCTGTGGTATATTCATTGTGAAATCCGATGTTTCTGAATCCGGCTTCATGAAGTAATCCGGAAAGTTTTTCCTTTGTATAGAGACGTTCCGCATAGAATTGATCAACAATTACTCCTTTTTTTGTGTTGGAGATTACTTCCCTTGAGATCAGCCTTTCATTATCATTGGCCAGGGAACGTTCCCTGCATACAAAATGGGTTTTGTTGATCCACTCCCAGCTTCTCGGATTAAAATTGTCTTTCAGGAAATTACCGTCAGCGACATCCAGTAAGAATTTTCCATTGGGTTTTAACACCCTTAAAACTTCTTTCAGGATTTTCAGGTCGTCGTCGATGGTTTCGAAATAGCCGAAACTGTTGCCGAGGATCATCACTACATCGAACATATCGGGAGAATAGGGAAGCTTCCTGGCATCCCCTTCTTTAAAGTTTGCAGACAAACCTTCGCTGATATTTGTTTGCTTTGCCCTGTTGATAAGGTAATGTGAGCGGTCAATCCCAAATACGTTTTTGAATCCTCTTCTTGCCAGTTCAAGTGTGTGTCTGCCCTGTCCGCAGGCAAGATCCAGGATCACATTATCCTGCTCCAGGTCCAGCATTTTTGTAAACATGTCCAGTTCAAATGAGGTAATGCATTTGTCTTCTACCACATCTGCATCAGTTTTTAGGTACATGGAATTAAAGATCCTTCTCCACCAGTCGGGTTGCAGGAATTCTTCCAGATTGTTTACAGGTCCAAAGGAATATTGAATTTGCCTGCCGTTTTTTCTTTTGTTGCTTGTACCGTTCGATTTTTTCATTTTATGAATATCATTTTAATTAAAGCAGTAACTAAAAAATTGCCTGTATGGATCTCAAAAAAGTCGCTTTTGCAGGTACCGGATAGAAAAGGATGATCCACGATCTCCATGATAAGAAGAAAACAAGGTACTTATTCATTGATCTGCCGGTACGGTTAGTCAGACTATTCATTGCTGTCGCAGGTTAAGGAATGAATCAACCCTTGATTTCTGATAACCCGATATTTTGCCTTCGTGGGCGAATACCGGTCCGGAAAGGACCGGTATCTTTTGTAAAGAGTCATTACTACCAAACATCGGAATCATTTTCAGATTCGTCCACGGTAACTTCATTTTGTTCCTGTTGATCTTCCGTATTCCGGGTTTTTGCAGCTTTGTTTTGTGCATTGCAGGACAAAAGAACATATGCTATGATAACCATGATCAGATAGCAGACTTTTTTCATATGTGGAATACGTGATTAAGCTTGTTTATAATTGGTTTCAAAGATTGAACGGTGAGATTAATACAACATGAAACTCAAATTAAAAAAGGATTAAAATTATGATGTTTTCTGTGCCTGTTTTAGTCAACCATGTAGTTTTGAGTATGCATTAATACAATAATGAATATGAAAGCAGAAAACAGAAACAGGATCAATTATTCTTTTGTTAAAATCCTTACCGGTTCTGACCTTTCCAAGAGACGTATTCCCTATATGTCAATTGTAAGTCCTTATAAAGGAGCTGCAATATGGCTTACAGCCTGTATGCACGGAGACGAAATCGGAGGAACTGTCATTATTCAGGAGTTGTTTAAGCGGTTAAGAAACCGGCTTCTGTGCGGCAGTATTCATGCATTTCCGTTGCTGAATCCTTTTGGTTTTGAGGTAGTATCCAGAAGTATTGCACTGACCAAAGAAGATCTAAACCGTTCATTTCCCGGAAATGAGAAAGGAACACTGGCGCAGAGAATTGCTGACCGTATATTCTCCTTCATCATGGCAACCCGTCCGAACCTTGTGCTGGATCTTCATAACGACTGGAATAAATCCATACCATATGTTCTGATAGACCCGATTGAACATAACGAATTGAAAAAAAATATTCAGCAACTTGCATTTGCTTCCGGTCTGCTGATCATTGAAGACTCTGATGAAATTCGAACTTCTCTTACTTATAACCTGCTTCAGCGAAAAGTAAATGCTTTAACACTTGAACTGGGGGAATCTTATGTGATCAATGAGAACAATATCGAAATAGGCATCCGTGCGATTTTAAATATTCTGGTGCAAATGAAGATGGTTGAAACAACGGATCAGCAATTCTTTTATTCATTACCTGAGGATATCAGAGGAAAAATACTTTATTATTCCGCAAAACCCCTGAGTTCAACAAGCGGTATTATCCGGTTTCTGAAAAAACCGGGAGATCCTTTTTCAAAAGGACAGAAAGTGGCAAAAATATTCAATGCTTTTGGAAAACTTGTGGAGACTATCCAGGCAGAGGAGAACGGGATAATTATTGGTCTGACAGATAATGCAATTTCTTTTCCCGGCACGCCTGTCATGGCTTCTGCTGTTGTTCGCTGAAGAAAGATTCCGGGCTCAGATTTAATTGTTTTTTAATCTGCTTTTCATTCCGGCTTAATTCATAGATCCAATATTTGCAGATCGAAATTTTATCATTATACCAATGTCACAAGAAGAGATCAACAGCAGGAAAATAAAGATTTCATCAAAAATCAGTGCAGGCAGGGTTTATGAGAAAAGTATGAAGACAAAGGCTTTGTATGAAAGGGTCTGCAAAAAGATCTACAAGAATCTGTACGAATAAAAAATAAATTAAAACTATGACAACACAAGCATCCTCAGGTGTTAAAGGAAATTCCGGGGCAGGTAAAAAGAAAAGCAAGAAAAAAAAAATTGCACAATCCGATATCCGTAAAAGAGCAGAAGAGATTTACAAAAAAAGAATAAAGGATGGGGTCCCCGGCAATGCAAAATCTGATTGGATACAGGCAGAAAAGGAATTACTGTATTGATTTCCGGTAATCCCGTTTTCTGTTTTTGTAAGGCATAACGGGTCAGTGAAACGATCTGATTTTACTGAGTCCGGGTTGCATCTTTTCAGATGTTGTGATTATAACTAGACGGTGATAGAAGGGACCCCTTACAGGGTACTTTCGAAATCCGGGTTGTCTTCGATATCCTGGATCACTTTAATATCCAGTGAAGTGAAAAGAGAAAGTAACAGAGCCCCGTAATATATGTGGCGATTGTCTGTTATGATCAGACATTTATCTATTCTGTCTTTCATTTCCCTGAGCGCTTTCTGCCATGTTTTCCGTGCCATAATATCATAACTTGTCATTTTTTTACAATCCCAGATGATGGTAATTTTTTTCTGTTTGCTGCCGGAAAACAGATCTTTCCATACGGAAACGGCCAGGGCAGCTTCACTGGCTGTAAGTTCTCCTTCGAATGTAAATAACAGACATTCTTTGCCTTTGAACCTGCACCAGCCTATTTTTGGATTGACCGGATTGTTGATCATGTCGTTACATCTTAATCCTGTATACTAAATATACGTGAAATTTATCTCTTT
>JASFVU010000407.1:0-3715 GCA_050049665.1 Bacteroidales bacterium
TGGGGTGTTTCAGAGGAAGTGTTAGACGGTTCTACTTTAGTAGGAGGAACAATAACAGTCCGGTATCAATCACCAAAGAATGATTTCTTCCCGATACCTACAACAGAAATTGATGCAGTAGGAGGTTCACTTGAACAATATCAGGGATGGTAAGAGTATGCGGAATGTAATATTCCTGTAAGAAAATAGTCTTTATATGTTTTAAAAGGGAGTCTGCGGACTCCCTTTTTTGTTAACAGGGAGTTTTCTTTCCTGATCATATGCCGTAGTTATTTGTGATAGTTCTGATGATAAAAATCTTTTCCTGAAACTTTCTTTTATATATTTGTGAAAACAGAATATTCATGGCCCGGAAAAACAAGAAGACATTTTTTCAAAAACTCCGTCACAAGTACCGCTTATCGATCTATCGTGATGAAACATATGAAGAAGTATTGAACCTTCGGCTTTCAAGACTTAATGTACTGGCATGGGGAGGATTGATAGTTTTTGTTTTTCTTGCCGTTGTAATTTCTATCATCGTGTATACACCGGTACGGGAATTTATTCCCGGATATCCGGATGAAAATACCATAAGGTACAGTCTTACGAATAAACAAAGGCTCGATTCGCTGGCAATCGAGTTAAACAGAAGAGATTTGTATATCAATAACATAAACAGGATCATTTCCGGAAAGGAGCCTGAAAATTATGATAATTTAGGAGATACGAACAAGAACTATAACGATATAACTTTTTCACGTTCGGCAGAAGATTCCATGCTAAGGGAATATTTTGAACGGGAAGACCGGTTCTCGATCGACAACAGCGGAAACAAAAGACCTTTAAAAGGCATTTCTCAGGTACATTTTTTCCCCCCTGTAAAAGGGCTTGTTACCAATTCTTTCAATACTGTAAGAAACCATTATGGTACGGACATCGTAGCCGGTTCGAATGAAATTGTGAAATCGACACTTGAAGGGACCGTTATTATGGCTGCCTGGACGCTGGAAACCGGGTGGGTCATTCAAATTCAACATGAAAGTAACCTTATATCCGTCTACAAGCATAATGCTGAGTTGTTAAAACGTGTCGGAGATTTCGTGAAGGTTGGTGAACCAATAGCCATCATTGGAAATTCAGGTGAATTGACTACAGGGCCGCATCTGCATTTCGAGCTTTGGTACAATGGACTCCCCCTTAATCCGGAAGATTACGTATCATTTTGATTATACTTCATTCTGTTAAATGAGGAAAAGAATTGCCATTTTGGGATCGACCGGATCAATAGGAACACAATCGCTCCAGGTGATTTCGGGATACCCTGATTTTTTTGAGCTCACAGTCATTACAGCACATGATAACGATGACTTGTTGATAAAACAAGCCCTCGAGTTTGAACCTAAGCATGTTGTAATCAGCAATCCGGAAAAATATGAAAGTGTAAAGAAGGCTTTGGCTCTTAAATTTCCGGAAGTACATGCGGGTGAAAAAATGCTGGAAGAAATTGTCCGGATTGAAGAGATTGATATTGTTATTACAGCATTGGTGGGCTTTGCAGGATTATTTCCCACGATCAGTGCAATACGATCGGGGAAAGACATTGCATTAGCCAATAAGGAAACCCTGGTGGTAGCAGGTGAATTGATTACCTCTTTGGCAAAGAAGAACCGATCTGCACTTTATCCTGTTGATTCAGAGCATTCTGCAATCTTTCAATGCCTTGCAGGAGAATCGTATGAATCAATTGAAAAGATATACCTTACGGCATCCGGGGGACCTTTCAGAGGCATGACAGCGAAACAGCTTAAAAAAGTTACGGTAGATCAGGCACTGAATCATCCGAACTGGTGCATGGGAGATAAAGTTACAATTGATTCGGCTTCTCTCATGAATAAGGGACTGGAGGCCATTGAAGCAAAATGGCTTTTCGCTCTTGAACCGGAACAAATAAATGTAATTGTGCATCCCCAGTCGGTTATTCATTCCATTGTTCAATTTACAGATGGCTCTATGAAGGCACAGATGGGATTGCCGGACATGCGGTTGCCAATACAATATGCATTGGGCTATCCCGTACGTTTGTCAAACAATCTTCCACGTTTTTCATTTTTAGATTACCCTGAACTGCATTTTGAAAAACCGGATGTCGGGCTATTTAAAAACCTTAACATTGCTTTTGGTGCTATGCGGACAGGAGGGAATATTCCCTGTGCCATGAATGCGGCTAATGAGATTGCCGTACAGGCTTTTTTACACGATAACCTGCCTTTTGTCAGAATACCGGAACTCATCGAGAAAACCATTTCAAAGATCGATTGCATCTCCCACCCTTCCCTGGAAGAATACAAAGAAACGAATACGTTGGCCCGAAAACTGGCATCGCAGTTAATAATAGAATAACGCATGCTTGATGTTCTGTCCAAATGTTCTATTTTTGCAGGGCTGGAAAATACAGCAACGATTATTTTTCTCTTTTTGAGTTCGTACAATACCGCTTTTGGTAAATTAAAAGGCAGATAATGAAAATATTAATCCAAATAGGACAATTACTACTATCTCTATCCATACTGATCATACTGCATGAACTGGGTCATTTTATTTTCGCGAGGTTATTTCGTACGCGGGTAGAAAAATTTTACCTCTTTTTTGATCCGTGGTTTTCTATTTTCAAAGTGAAAAAGGGGGATACGGAGTACGGTATTGGCTGGTTGCCATTGGGGGGGTACGTGAAAATAGCAGGGATGATCGATGAATCCATGGATAAAGAACAGTTAAAGAAGCCGCCACAACCCTATGAATTCAGATCCAAGCCTTCCTGGCAGAGGTTGTTGATCATGCTGGGAGGAGTGACGGTGAATCTCCTGATGGGCTTTGTTATATTTGCTTTTGTTTTATTTACCTGGGGAGAGAAGTACCTTCCGAACGAAAGCCTTAAAGATGGTATTTGGGTTGTTGATCCGCTTATGAATGAGATTGGCCTGGAGACAGGTGATAAGATTGTATCCGTAAATGGCAAGATACCTGAGGTGTTTTATGGCGATATACTGGAGGAAATGTTGTACGGAGGTCAAATGATCATTGAAAGAAACGGTAAGGATACTACTTTACATATACCGGGAGATTTTGCCGGCAGACTGGCTGATAACCGTATTCACAACAAAGGAGATCTGCTTTCTCCCCGCATGCCGTTCTTTATTTCCAGGATCCCCGATACATCTCACAATGTAAATTCAGGGTTACAACCGAAAGATCAGGTTATAAGCCTTAGCGGAATACCCATTAAATATTACGATCAGGCAACGGCTATTCTCGATTCACTGAAAGGCCGGGAAATTTCGGTTGGAGTAAAGCGCAAGGATAAGTTGTACAATTATACCATATCTCTGAGTGAATCAGGTAAGATCGGTGTTGAAGTCGGCTTCCCGGGATACAGTCAGCTGGAAAAGTTGGGGTATTATGCTTTTGCAACAAAAGAGTATAATTTTCTTGAGGCAATACCGGCCGGTTTTATCAGGGCAAAAGAAGAATTAACATCGTATATCAGGCAGGTGATGCTTGTGCTCAATTTAAAAACGGGAGCCCATAAAGGTATCGGAGGTTTCGGTGCTATTGGAGGACTTTTTCCTCCGCAATGGCACTGGGAAACTTTCTGGACAATTACAGCGCTGTTATCCCTGATGCTGGCATTTCTCAATATTTTGCCGATTCCCGCCCTTGATGGCGGTCATGTTAC
>JASFVU010000408.1:0-3711 GCA_050049665.1 Bacteroidales bacterium
CTCAATGTTGTCATTGTATTTTCTTAATATATCACTGAACAGGGCAACTCCCTGCGAAGACCAGTTTCTCTGTTGGACCTCCTCCTGCCTTTTTTCCTCTTCCTGTTTAGCCTTTTTTAACTCCTCCCGCATTTCAATCAGTGACTGACCCAACGTGTCCTGATCACTCAACGGTTTGAATTCATCATCGAAATTACCTTTCCCGATAGCAACAGTGAAATTGGATATGTCTTTAAGTGTCTGTACCAAAAGATTAAGCGCTTTCGACATTTGACCTACCTCATCGTTTCCTTCTTTTAATTTGCCTTTTGGCAGAATGCCTTTGCTCATCTGAAGCAGGATATTCTTGGTTTTGTTAATAGGATTGGCAAGGGACCGGATAGTAATAATACCGATGATAATTGATGCAAGGATCAGGCCTATGGACATGATGAAGATAAATTTTCTGAATCGTGCAAATTGTTTTACCATCTCAATTCTTCCCTTATTCACAAGGTCTTCCTGTTCGGCCTGCAATTCACCTATTTCATTCAGAATGTTTTCAGTGAGTGTCATGACTTCACCTCCTTCTTCCGTCATCGGAGTTACTTCAAATACAACAAAGGGGTCATCGTAACTTTCAAATGTATTCAACTGACTCATTATGTATTGATGCCTGGGGAATAAGGTATCCACTATGGATGTGTGGATCTTTTTCAGTAATTCCTGTTGTTCTTTGGAGTCCCACATACTGCTCAGTGACATCAGTGTATCGATAAGCCTCGGATAATCAGTAGAATGCAATTGTTTGAGTTTTAATTTATCAGGAGTATCGGATATCTTGTCAATATGTACCCATGATTTGATAAGCATCCGGGAATCACTGATTTGACTTTGCATTTTGTTGATCAGTTCAAGAGACGGAGTATAAACATTGGTTATGGTCTCATTCACATTCTGGCTTTTTTGTAAAGCATTGCTCATGAATATGCCGTTTAAAAAAACAGCAATGGTAACAAGTCCAAATCCTAATGCGATCTTAGCGGCAATGTTTAATCTCATAATCTTATGATCTGTTATGAACCATTAAAAGTATTTCTAAGATAATAAAAAAACAATAACAGCAGTTAAATAAGTTTATTCATCCGCTGTTATCCATGCTCTGTTACCCGAAGGCATGTTTAAGCCGTGTAAGTGCTTTTTCCAGTATACTTCTGGGACAACCAATGTTAATTCTCTGAAAGCCTTTGCCGTCTGAACCAAATAGCAGGCCATCACTCAGGGCTAATCCCGCTTTTTTCTGAATATAAGCATTCAACTGTTCCGGAGGCACATTTTTTTCCCGGAAATCGAGCCATAAAAGAAATGTTGCCTCGGGTTCGACAAGTGTTATCCCGTTCAGATCATTGTTGATAAATTCTTTCGTGAGGCGGATGTTGCCGGAAAGATATGAAAGCAGTTGGTCTAACCAGGCATCGCCTTTAGTATATGCAGCTTCAAGGGCAACACTTCCGAAAATATTGCCCATGGAAAGATGCATTTTTTCGATCCAGCGATTCATTTTTGCTTTAAGCCCGGCATTTGATGTTATAAAATAAGAAGTGGATAATCCTGCAACATTGAAGGTCTTGCTTGGCGCCATCAGAGTAATAACCTGGTCACTGATCCGTTCTGTCAATGAGGCTGTCGGAATATGGTTATGGGGTTTGTATACAATATCAGCATGTATTTCATCCGAGACAATAAGGATACCCTTTTCCAGACAGATGGATGCCAGATCCTCTAATTCTTCTTTCTTCCATACATTTCCTGTCGGGTTATGCGGACTGCATAAGAACAGTATTCTGGTTTTATCATCGATCTGTTTCCGAAGGTTATCCAGATCCATTTCGTATCTTCCGTTAACGGGTTTTAAAGGATTTTGGATCAGGATACGTTTATGATCTTTTACTGCCGAATAAAATGGAAAGTATACAGGTGTCTGAACAATAATCTTGTCTCCCGGATCTGAAAAGGCAAGAACCGCGAGATTAAGGGCCGGTACAACGCCTGGAGTATATCCGATCCATTCTTTTTTTATCTGCCAGCGGTGTCGTTTGTGCAACCAGTTGATAATCGATTCATAGACAGTATCACCGTAAAACGAATAACCGAATATCTTATGTGAAAGCCGTTGTCTGATGGCATCCGTAATACAATCCGGCACATTAAAGTCCATATCGGCCACCCACATTGGCAAAAGGTCATCGGCATCAAAATATTTGTTCTTCAGATCGTATTTGTAACACGAAGTATTTTCCCTGTTGATCAGTTCGTCAAAGTTGTATTTCACTTGTATAAATTTTATTTAAACATTTGTTTTTCAATTATTTATTTTCACCAATTTTTGGCGTTTTTATTTCTAATGCCGTGGAACCTTCATGGTTTATTCATACCCTTGTTGGGTACGTTTTTATGCATGAGGGTTTCATTGTTATTTGTATTTCGGATACGAAAATAAAAAAACCGCAGATGGACGTATTGCTAAACAGGAAATTTCACTCAATGTTTGAAAAAAATGGCTGAAACAAAAAAAACTATCAGGGTGTATAAGGAAATATGTGTGACAGATATAAACAGGATTATTAATCAAAAACAAAGAGCAATGAAAAATTTAATGTCGAGTTTATTGATTATCGCAATGATGAATCTGACATTCATGTCATGCGAAACAAAAGAAAAAGAAGAGAACACACCTCCCGAATTACCCCCATATGAATCTATGGCTATTGATTTTGATCAGTTTACGGTAAAAGATGAAGTGGCAGGCCTGGCGATGAAATCAACAGATGAAGGGACAATGAATAACTGGGAATTTGCATCCGGACAGGTAGGGTTCTGGAATCTTTTACTCACTGTTACACTGGCCGTACCTGTTTCATCATTTTATCATTCCTTTGCACACACTCCTGTTTATCTGGGTGACGCAACATGGCAGTGGACTTACGAAGTCACGGGTTTTACAAGTACCTATATTGCCCGCCTGGTTGGAACGGTAAGATCGGAAGATGTGAAATGGGAGATGTACATTACGAAAGATGGCATTGAGGGCTATCCCGAATTTCTGTGGTATGAAGGTGTTTCTGATCTGGATGGAAATGGAGGACAGTGGACATTGTATCACAGTTATGAATTTCAGGAAGAAGTACTTGTGATCGACTGGGAAAGGTCCGGTGAAGAGGTTGCCGGCATCCGGTATTCATTTGTAAGGGAACTGAATGATAACAGGGAAACTGAACCGTTCAACGGCAGCTATCTTGAAGCAGGATTACTGGAAGATGACCTTAATGCTTATTATAACATTCATTTTTATGAAGGGATCTTTATTAAGGATTTTGTGGATGTGATGATCGAATGGAGCACTTCCGAATACAACGGAAGGGTTAAAGCAGAGTATAAATTCGGGGACGCAGACTGGCACTGCTGGGACGGATACGGTTATGATACAGAATGCAATTGATCAGTCGGTTTTAATCCATAATTGAATGACAGCAGGAATCTCACCTGCTGTCTTTTTTTATTCTGATCGCGTGCGATCTTTATCTTTCCGGCAGTTTGTTAATTCCCGGACCGGATTATAATCCAAACCTGTAAGAAAGTTTAATCAGGAAAACATCGGTGGGATAGGTTCCTGAGAAAAGTGTTTTTATATCATTCCACAAATCGAAATTCCCATGATTAAAATCTTTAATC
>JASFVU010000409.1:0-3707 GCA_050049665.1 Bacteroidales bacterium
TAGGTGATGAACTGAATTAATCGAATAACTGAAATGAATATCCTGATAAGCCGATGGTATGTTTCATTTACTCAGTTTACCGATTAATTCGATTCATCATTTTCACGATTAAACATTTAAACAGCCCACCAGCACCAAGTACCCAGTATCCAAATAACCAAAAGCTAATAAGCTAAATGCTAATGCCCCAAAAACCTGAAAACAAACCACCTAAAATCTCACTTCCCGCTACTCATTACCCTCCGGTGTTCGAAGGATTCAATGCAACAGTTTTCAGTTGACTTGAAATGCAGAAGACCCTAAACTGCACCGATTGATATTTATCTGAAATAATTTCCGATTACTGAAAGATTTATCAGTATTTATATTATTTTTATACCAGCACAGAACAGCACAGCATGGAAGAAAAAAAAAATTCGGATTGATGCGCATTCCGATGAAACCAAATTGCAGCAGCTTATCAACGAATTGGTGCGTATTATCCATGCCGAACTGAACGAGGGTGACCTGTTGCCTTCGGTAAATGAGATCAGCAAACATCTCTCCATTTCACGCGACACGGTTTTCAAGGCATACAGCAAATTAAAAAAACGGGGACTGGTCGATGCGTCACCCAATAAGGGATATTATGTCAGCCGTGAAGTTAAAAAGGTACTGATGTTACTGGATTATTACAGTCCGCATAAGGAAACACTGTTCAGACAGGTACAGAAAAATCTCGATGCTTCGTATTCTGTCGATTTATTGTTTCACCATTACAACCAAAGGCTTTTCGATTCCATTATCCTGGAAAACATCGGACGATACAATTATTATATCGTGATGAATTTTGATACCCAAAACTTCCGGATGGCTGATTGTATAAAGAAGCTGGATCCCGCAAAGCTTTTATTGCTGGACATTCCTGTGCACGACTGGAATGAAGCCGATCCTCAAAAATACAATTATATCTGGCAGGACTTTGAACAACCGGTATACCAATTGCTCACAGGACTTTATGAACGTATTACCGGCTACCGTCTCTTTCACCTGGTGAATCCGGTGCACCTGCAGCATCCGACCGGAACGGTAACGGCTTTCAACCGGTTTTGCAAGGATTACGGGGTAAAAGGGAATGTTATCTCTTCAAAACCGGAATTGAAAGTAAAAAAGCATGAAGCGTTTTTCGTTCTGCGTCAGCCCGATTTACAGGTACTCCTGGAAGAATGCCGTGATAACAGCCTGAAAGCAGGTGCCGATGTGGGGATCCTGATGTACAACGATTCTCCTTTGTATGAATTTGTCTCGTGCGGCATTACGGTCATCTCAGCCGATTTTACTCTGATGGGGCAAAAGGTCAGTCAGTTCATTCTTAACGGGACTCCAATTCAGGAAATTATACCAACAAAAAATATTATCAGACAATCACTATGACAAGTTTAAACAACTATCCGAAAATCGGGATCCGCCCTACTATCGACGGCTGGCTGGGCGGTGTGAGAGAATCGCTGGAAGCACAGACCATGAACATGGCCAAATCGGCAGCCGAACTGATCTCAGGTTCGCTCTCCTATCCCAACGGTAAAAAAGTGGAGTACATCATTGCCGATACCTGTATCGGTGGTGTTGAGGAAGCTGCAGCATGTGCCCAAAAGTTTAAAGACTCAAATGCAGGTATTTCGTTAACGGTCACTCCCTGCTGGTGCTACGGCAGCGAAACAATGGATATGGAAGGTGCCGACTTCAGGGCCTGCCGGACTTACGGTCGTTTATACCGCTGAAAAAAATGAAAGGTAAACTGGTCATAGTACTCGATTGCGGAGCCACCAATGTCAGGGCAGTGGCAGTTCACAGCGATGGCAGCATCGGGGCCATCCGCGCGCTGCCTAATGCCACCCGTCCGGACCCGGAATATCCTTCGGGCCTGATCTGGGATGTGAACGAGATATGGGAAAAATTTTGTACCTGTATCCGCACTATAGGTAAGGACATCGATACAAAACAGGTGAAAGCGGTCATCGTCACCACTTTTGGTGTAAACGGAGCCCCGGCGGATAAAGACGGAAATTTACTGTATCCGGTTATTTCCTGGCAGTGTCAGCGCACAGTCCCGATAATGGATACAATCGACAGGTATATTCCTTTAAGCCGCCTGTATGAGATTAGCGGGGTAAACAAGTTCAGTTTTAATACGATCAATTCACTGCTTTGGCTGAAGGAAAACCGGCCAGAAGTATTGGACCGGATGGAGGGTTTCCTGTTTATGCCCTCGCTGTTCATTCATAAAATGACCGGTCGGCTGATGAATGACGTAACCATGTGCGGCACTTCCATGATGACCGATCTGAAAACCAGGGATTTTTCGGATGAGATCCTGTCCGGAACCGGATTACCGAACCGTTTTTTCCAATTGGTGGAAACCGGAACGCCGGTGGGAGAACTCCGGGATGAAGCTGGCCGGGAAATGGGATTGCCTGCCGGTATTAAAGTAGTTGCCGGAGGACACGACACACAACTGGCACTGATCGGCTCCGGAGCCGGGATTGATGAACCGGTACTAAGTTCAGGCACATGGGAAATACTGATGGCCCGTACACATCATGCCGGTGTGTCGGAAGAAAGTTTCCGGGCCGGCTTTACAAACGAGCTCGACTCGCTTCCGGGATTATTCAATACCGGTGCACAATGGCTGGCCTCCGGTATCCTGGAATGGATAAAAAATATGTTTTATTCGAAAGAAACAGAGTTGTCTCCCGGCGATGTGTACCGGATAATGGTCGATGAAGCGATGAAGGTTGATCCCTGCAACGAAAAACCCGTATTCGGAACCGACTTCATGGCAGGATCAGGATATATTTCCGGTATTGGGCTAAAAACATCGAGACAGCAAATCTACAGGGCAGCTCTTGAAGCGCTGGCGGACAAAATGCAGACAATCCTCAATAAGTTGCAGCATACCGGTAAATTCAAAGCCCAATCACTCATCATAGTAGGAGGCGGATCGAAAAACAGGCTCTGGAACCAGCTCCGGGCGGACCGGCTGGGTATTCCGGTTAAAATTGCCGGACAAAACGAAACTACGGTACTGGGAGCGGCGTTATTTGCCCACGTGGCAATTGGCAGCTACAACTCCATTGAAGAATCGATTTCATCGGTTTGCAGAAATTATGAGGTGACGAAACCTGAAAATAAAAACAGCAGTCAAAAAAAATAACATAACAAATGGGAAATTTACTTGCTGAACAACCTAACGTCAAGCGACTTCTGAACGATGTGGCAACCGTAGCTCAGTCCTTATGGGACCGGGGATGGTCGGAACGGAATGCCGGTAACATCTCTGTATTGTTGCCCCAAAACATGGGGGATACTCATCTATCGGACGAGATTCCGCTTGAAAAACCATTTGCAAACCTGGAAGGAAAATGTTTTTATATGACCGGTACCGGCAAACGTATGCAGGATATTGCCCGCTCACCAATCGACAACGGTCTGTTTGTACAAATCAGTGAATCGGGCAAAAGTTTCCGGACCTGCATACAAAACCATAAGGTTGAGCCTACATCGGAACTTCCTTCACATCTGGGAATACATAATATGCTCGCTGCACGGGGAACCGGAGAAACAGTGGTTTTACATACTCATGCCACCGAGGTAATTGCCCTTACTCAATACAGTAAAATCAAAAGCACCGGCGATTTAACCCGGATCATCTGGAGCATGCACCCTGA
>JASFVU010000411.1:0-3700 GCA_050049665.1 Bacteroidales bacterium
CCACAAAGATTGATATGATGAATACCCGGCAGTGGAACCAGTTATATGCGGCCATTAGTAGTGATAACCAGCCATTCATTTTCAGTGAGGATAGTCTGAACATGAATACCGACTGGCAGGACGAAGTATATCAAAAAGCCCCGATGCGGAATATAGATGTTAATACTTCCGGGGGAACGGAACGAATAACATACTCAATTGGTGCCAACTACCTTACTCAGAAAGGTTTGGTAAAAAACACCGGATACGACAAGCTCCTGGTGAGTCTGAATTCTGCTACTCAGATTACAAAAAGGATTAAGTTTGATGAAGTTATCCGTTTTGCGTATGATAAAACAACAGGTCCGGCAGAATGGCAGTATCAGAACGTGTATAATAATTTTACTACCATGCCAACCATCCTGATGGTTCCTTTCTTAACACCTTACGATGAGAATGGCAATTGGTCAGTTTCTCCTGTCGGCGGTAATAATCCATTTGTAGGTATCGATGCCAGATCAAATCAGCATAATAAAAATGTGGAAATTCATGGTAACTTCGGGCTGAATATTGAATTAGTTAAAGGGCTTACGTTTACATCACGGATCAGCGCTACCGTTAATAACTATGAAAGTTGGCAATTTCAGCCAGAATATTACTCATGGTCCGAAGATCAAAATCCGCTAAGCAGGCTCGATCAGAATTGGCGAAAAGATTTCTCCTGGACTTTCCAGAATTACGCTACCTATAATAAAACCTTTGTTGATAAGCATAATTTTACATTCATTCTCGGGATGGAAGCTTCCAACTGGTGGGATTACAGTATAAGTGGCTACAGGCTGGAGTTTGCCAGTTCAAATCCTGATTTATTGTATTTTGATAATGCACTGGATAATGCTACGGCTGGTCAAATAATTGGAGGTTCAGGAAAAGAAGCCAAAAGCCAGGGCTATTTCGGACGATTAAATTATGATTTCAATAATTTTCTTTTGGCACAATTTAATTATCGCCGCGATGGTAACTCGAACTTTGGACCCAATAACAGATGGGGTGATTTTTATTCGGGTTCTGCAGGATTCAAATTCAGCGAACTGGAAGTAATAAAAAACCTGGGTTTTATAAGCTTTGGAAAAGCCAGAATTGGATATGGAGAAACAGGACAATGGCCAATTTCTACTTATTGGCCCTATAATTCATCCATTCTGAACACAGCTCAAATGGATTATTCGTACGACGATGCTACCATTACAACAGGTCTTGGACCTGTCCAGATACCCAATCCCGATTTAAAATGGGAAACAGTGAAAACAACCAATATCGGGCTCGATTTGGGTCTTATGACGAACCAGCTAATGCTTACGGTAGATTATTTCAATAAGGTAAATGATGGTATGATAATGCCTCAGGAGGTTGCTTCTGTTGCAGGTACCTATACAGTTACCGGCACCAACCCGGGAGAATTGGGAACTACCGGTATTACCTCTACCTATCCTATTGTTAATTACGGTTCAGTAAGTAATAAGGGTATTGAAACAACCATTGAATACAAAAAGCAAATTGGTGAGCTTAGAGTTAATGCAGGGGTAAATTTTACCTATCAAAAAAACGAGATTACTGATTTGGCAACTGACTCAACGATTCAGGGGTCAGTTCATGATTTGGCAGGTCTAACCATATCAAAGATCGGACAGCCTATCGGTACATACAGGGGTTATCAATTCGATGGTATTTTCAGAGAGGGAGACCCAATGGTGTATAACAGTTATTCTGACAGGCTTGTTTTTGCAGATCAACCTTACCAGGTTGATGGAGAAGGTGATACAATCTACGCATTGCCTTTTGCCGAGCCGGGTGATGCCAGATGGGTTGACGCTAACGGAGACGGACAGTACAATGCAGAGGATTATGTCTATTTGGGTTCCTATATCCCGAAGTTTGTATTCGGATTTAACATTGATCTGGAATACAAAGGATTCGATTTCTCTATGTTTTGGCAGGGCGTAGCCGGCAATAAAATATTTAATGGAGTGAAACGATGGACTTATGACTGGCAAACACTGACAAATCATGCAGCCGAATTTTCAGATCGTTACCATTTGCCAATTGAATATAATGGTCAAGTCATTGATCCGGGAAATCTGGATTCTGATCTGCCCGATTTAGGAACTGCAAACTGGGGTCGTCCTTCTTCATTATATATCGAAAACGGATCGTATCTCCGCTTAAGGATTTTAACACTGGGATATACATTACCAAAAGCATGGACCAGCAAAGTTGGTATAGGTAGGTTCAGAATCTATTTTACAGGGAAGAACCTTATAACATTCACCAAATATACGGGATATGATCCGGAAGTCAGCAATCTTGATCCAAAACTGGGAGGTATTGATGTTGCCGGGTACCCGCAGAGCAGGATGTATACTCTGGGAGTTAATCTTGAATTTTAACGAAAAAAAAACTAATTCAATGAAAAATATACTAATAAAAACAGGTTTCCTTTTCATACTGTTATTAAGCTTTCCCGGTTGTGAAAAGGAATGGCTGGAAGTATCTCCGAAGGGGATAATCAACAGCGAATCATTTTATGCAACCGGGACAGATGCTGAACAGGCTGTGACTGCCGTTTACGGAATGTTGAACTACATGCAGGTTTGGGATTTTGGTATTCTGGCCGATCTGGGAAGCTCGGCATCCGACAATGCCGAAGCAGGAGGTGCAACACCTCAGGATGTTGCCGATTGGCAGGATTTCGACAACTTCACCTTCACCCCTTCCATTACAGGAGTTTTACCTTCATCTTACGGAGTATTATATAAGATGATTTTTTATGCCAACATGGCATTGGAAAACCTGCCTGATATACCAGAAAAGGATACTACAGTCAGTGAGAATTTTATAAATATCCGCCTGGCTGAAGTTAAGTTCCTGAGGGCATTGGCCAATTTTTACCTCGTTCAGATTTTCGGTGAAGTTCCCCTTGCTGATCATGTACTTGGTGCTTCGGAGTATAACATGCCACGGTCTTCGCTCAGAAGCGTATTTGACCTGATGGAACAGGACCTGACAGAAGCTATTCCAATACTTCCTTTATCCTGGGGTACGGAAGATATCGGGCGGGCAACAAAAGGGGCAGCCCAGGGATTATTGGCAAAAATTCTTGTTTTTGAATCCTCCTATGCACATTACTATCCTGACGATACCTATTCTCTGGTATTTCCGGGCGAGAGCCGGTTTAAGGATCTCACTGAAAAATGGTCGGAAGCGTTAGCTATGGCTGAAAACGTTATTAATTCCGGTCAGTATGAGTTAGTGGGTATCGATGGCAGAAAAGATTATCAGTCATGGCGGGGAGAAACGGATGGATATAGATTTATCTGGACTACAGACGGAGACAATTCAAAGGAATCGGTATTTGATATTCAGGCGGGTTACTATGGTCTGGGCTGGCTAACCGCCCGGGGATCGTCGATGGTATATTGGACAAGTGCCAGATGGGTTTATGATCCGAATACCGGCGATCCGGTAGAGACATCAATGTGGGGCTTTAATATTCCCAGTGTAAACTTAATTGAGGAGTTTTACCAGGAAGAACGCCAGCCCGGTGATCCTCTATACGGTTCTGATATACCACCTGACCCACGTTTTAATACGACTATCCATACAGACAGGGTTCCCGGCTCGAATGATTCTATTCAATTAGGTAATGCCGACGGAAGTTACT